>NZ_JAEFCH010000011.1:0-119331 GCF_016406015.1 Acidovorax sp. IB03
CGCACCTAGAAACATGCCCTCTGTGCAGCGAAGCCTTCGATCATAGCAGAGATTTTGAGAGGAATGCAAACATCAGATGCATTTTGCGAATGCGGAATTGGCAACAGAAGAAGCGCCAGACGAACTATCGCGCAAAAGTACTAGATAGAGCCACCCACATCAACAACCCTCACAGCCAACTGACGAGGCAGCAATTCAAATACGATGCAGCACCCGGTCTGGTGAGCCACGCAGCCGAGCGAGCAGCGCACCCGCAATTTGACTCAAGGGTAAGACTTCGTCAGCCGCGCCATGTGCAATCGCCTCTCTGGGCATGCCGAAGACGATGCAACTGGCTTCGTCTTGTACATAGTTATAGCTACCAGCGTCCTTCATTTCACGCATGGCCGCTGCGCCGTCATTGCCCATACCGGTCAGCATGATGCCAAATGCGTTTCGCCCCACCACCGCTGCAGCGGACTTAAAGAGTACCTCAACAGAAGGCTTGTGCCTATTGACTGCAGGGCCGTCGTCCACCACGGCAACATAGTTCGCGCCACTGCGAGCAACATGAAATTGCTTTCCCCCGGGAGCAATATAGGCATGACCTGGGAGGATTCGTTCTCCATTTACCGCTTCTTTGACCGTAATCTGACACAGACCATTGAGCCTGGCGGCGAAGCTCGTCGTGAACCCTGGAGGCATATGCTGGGTGATAACAATGGCGGGCGAGTCAGCTGGCATCTGAACCAAGACTTCTTTGATTGCCTCAGTACCTCCGGTAGACGCACCGATACAAATCAGTTTCTCGGTTGAAAGGCGCCCGAGCAAGCCTCCGGGAGATGCAGATGTAACGGAGGCACCCACGGGATGCAACGGAGCAACAGCAACCGGGATATCTCGAACAGCGCCCCTGCGCACATGAGCCACGGCGGCAATACGAATTTTGTCTACGATCTGCTCCGCAAGATCGTTCAACCCACTTGCCAAACCCACCCTAGGCTTTGCCACGAAATCAATCGCCCCCAGTTCGAGCGCCTTCATAGTGACCTCGGCTCCACGCTCGGTGAGAGTCGAAATCATGACAACTGGCATAGGGCGCAGACGCATCAGACGGCCCAAAAAATCAATGCCATCCATCCGCGGCATCTCAACATCCAGCGTGATGACGTCTGGATTGAGCTCCCGAATCATTTCTCTGGCAATCAAGGGATCATTCGCTGTCCCTATGCACTCCATGTCCCTTTGGCGATTGATGATTTCGGCGAGCAAACTACGCACCAAGGCAGAGTCATCGACCACTACCACCCGAATTTTTTTACTCATCGAACCAACCCTCAATCAAAACAAATCCACCGATCCACCAGAATTACTTTTCGCGACGAGTACAGCATTACCCCGCACTTCTTGTGCAACATCTGGGTGCGCATGGGCCAGTCGCTTGACCATTGCTTTTCCTGTGACTGGAAAAAACACAACCTTCCGCGGATAAATATCCAGCACATCCTCTGACACGATGGGGATTCTCTCAGTATGAAGATAATTGAGCACAAAATTTGTGTTTCTTTCACCCACATTCATCGTGGTGAAATTATGCATAACTTGCGCACCACCAAATATCTTTGCCTGCATTGTTTCACGCCGAGCTCCAAGCTTCAGCATTTCGTTAATTAAAACCTCCATCGCATAAGAGCCATATCGCCCTGAGGCATCTGCCATATCACCATCGGGCAACATGAAGTGATTCATACCTCCGACACGGGATCGACTATCCCACAGACATGCCGCGATACAAGAACCCAAAACAGTCATAATAACCAAGTTCTCAGCTGACACGAAGTATTCACCAGGTAATACTTTTACCGTGTTATGCTGAAAATGGTGATCAAGATAAAAAAATGAAGCCTCTCCAGGGCGCCTTGGACGAGCTTTCAATTCCTCTAGAGAAGAATTTTTCACACTCATCACAGAGGAGGAATACACATCAGAACTAAGGGGTGCTATTCTGGGTGCACGACGCCGCTCTAGACCTGCCCCAGCACCACTAGAAGCAGAAGAGGATGTGCTTAATCGATTATTGGTCATGGGACAGTTTGAGAGTAGTCTCACCAAACAGAGTCAGCGCCGCTCGTAAACCGTTTTTCCGCGCAGGACAAACAGGTCTTTAGACTCGCTAAAATTTTCCGCATGTCCCACAAATAGAAGCCCTCCAGGCTTAAGGACTCGATGAATTTTTTCCAACACTCTTCTCTGAGTTGCGGCATCGAAATAAATCATTACATTTCGACAAAAAACCACATCGAAGGGCTCCTTGAATGGCCAGTCGTCTCGAATTAAATTGACACTCATAAAGTCAATTAAACGCCTTAATTCAGGCTTAACTCGCACCATCCCTGCATTAGAAGCCTTACCTTTCAAGAAAAACCTCTGTAGTCTTTCCTGGCTCATCCCCTTCATACTATCTATTCTGTAAACACCATTTCCGGCTGTAGCTAGGACTTTGGAGTCAATATCACTAGCTATCAGTTTGAAAGGGGGATTGTTCCCTAAAGCCTCACATGCAGTCATCACTATTGAATAGGGCTCCTCACCCGTAGAAGCGGCATTGCACCATACCTTCCAGGAAGTTCCCGACGGCTTGCTACGCAGGTGAGACGCGAATATTTCGAAGTGATGCTGCTCGCGGAAAAAAGCAGTCAGATTGGTTGTCAATGCATTGACAAACTCTTGCCACTCAGGTCCGTCATTAGATTCAAGCCAACTGAGATAGTCGCTGAAGCTGTCGTGACCTGTTTCCCGGAGTCTGCGGGAGAGTCGGCTGTACACCATGGCGTGCTTACCATCATGTAAGCTGATTCCAGCACGCTTGTAAATAAGGCCTTGAACTCTTGCGAAATCTGCGTTTGTCCAAACAAACTCTCTACCTTGCGCAAGAGGCCCCGTAGGTGCGATTACGTTCGCATCCATCTCTGAGCGATGCGAAGAAGAGCGGTTAATTTTTATGGAATGAGTGGCTTGGGACATGAGTTCATCCAAATAGAAAATCTACCAATGCTCAAATTCAAAGAATCTGTGGCCAACCTATTGACTCATGCATCCTATGCCACGCAGCAGAAGCTTATGGTTCACTCATCATTTGCGGCCAAACCCATATCCGCGTTCGACATTAATTTTTCGATATCAAGCAGGATCAGCATTCTCTCCCCAACAGATCCCAATCCAAGAATACATCCATTATCAATTGCACTCTCAACATCAGGGGCAGATCGAATATTTTCAGCGGACAACTCCATCACATCACTGACAGAGTCAACTACGATTCCAACAACACGGTCACGCAAATTTAAAATTATTACAACCGTAAAACTATTGTAATCCGCCTGAGCACAATTAAATTTAAGCCGCATATCCACGATAGGAACGATAGTTCCGCGCAAATTCACGACACCCTTTATAAAAGCAGGTGCGTTTGCAATACGGGTTGGCTGCTCATACCCTCGTATTTCTTGCACCTTGAGTATGTCAATGCCATACTCCTCCTGATCCAATCTAAAGGTCAGATATTCGCGAGCACCAACATGCACGTTTTCAGAAATTTTAGCAACGAGACTCATAAATACTCCTCAGGACCAGATATTTCAATCAAATCCCCTCAATGCCTAGCACGGCGAACTAGCCCACCAATATCCAAGATCAACGCAACAGTGCCATCACCCAATATTGTTGCACCCGAGACATTCGGAACTTTGCGGTAATTCGATTCCAAGTTTTTAACAACCACTTGGTGCTGCCCCAATAACTCATCCACCAGCAGAGCAACACGGCTTCCATCCGCCTCAACAACCACCATAATGTTGCTAGTTTTATTCAAATCGAATCTAGGGACTTGGAATATCTTCTCCAAAGCTATCACAGGCATGTATTCGTCACGAACTTTCACAAGCTGCGATCCTTGAGCAACCGTACTAACGTCATCCGGATTCACTTGGAATGACTCCACCACGGACGAAAGTGGCAGTATGTAGACTTCCTCTCCCACTCCGACTGACATACCATCCATGATTGCAAGGGTCAGTGGCAGGCGCACCGAGACCTTCATCCCATAACCTTCCGCCGAATCAATCTCCACCGATCCATTCAATGCAGCAATATTTCGTTTAACCACATCCATTCCGACACCACGGCCAGATACGTCAGTGACTTCATCTGCCGTCGAAAATCCAGGAGCGAAAATGAGCTGCCACACTTCAGAGTCAGGCATCTGCTCGGATACATCCATTCCCCTCTCCAAGGCCTTCTTGAGTATCTTTTCGCGTGACAGTCCTTTGCCATCATCACGTACGTCAATCACAATAGAGCCCCCTTGATGGGAAGCAGACAGCGTGATAGTTCCGTGCTCAGATTTCCCCTTTGCCAAGCGTTCTGCAGGTAGCTCAATCCCGTGGTCACAGCTATTGCGGACCAAATGGGTAAGAGGGTCAGTAATCTTTTCAACCAGTCCTTTATCCAACTCAGTCGCCTCACCAAGAGTGACAAGCTCTACCTTCTTGCCTAGCTTGTTTGCCAAGTCCCGTAACATACGAGGAAAACGGCTGAAGACTATCGACATAGGAATCATCCGGATGGACATCACGGATTCTTGCAAATCTCGAGTGTTTCGATCCAAATCCGCCAGTCCCGCCAGTAACTGCTGGTACGCACCAGCATCCAAACCACGGCTATTTTGAGCCAACATCGCTTGGGTAATCACCAATTCACCGACCAAATTAATGAGCTGATCCACTTTATTCACTGCAACGCGAATAGTGGTGGACTCCATCTGGGCTTGTGTGGAAACCTTAGGTTCAACCGCCTTCGTCACTACAGCAGTTTTTACTTGTGGAACGCCTTCCGCAGAGGGCGCACGTGGAGGCAGCGGAGCGGGGGCTCCGGGCGCGTCGCTGAAGAAGCCATAAGCCACTTCCGAAGCACCATCAATTGGAGACGCTCCAACTTTCGCTGCGTCAACGAAGCGGACTTGGTCCTTGGACACATGGAATGCGAACAAATCCAGCAAATCATCAGTAGAAGAGGTTGTTTCTACTGCAAATACGCGCATACCGGGGATCGAAGCGGGTATGTCTTGGATCGTGCCCAAGCCCGCGATATCACGGAACAGATCCTTGATAGCGTCTGCTTGCTCTGTGCGATCTAGTGGACCCACATGAATTTCCAGCTGCCGCAACTGGCCAGGCACGTGAGGGGCCAACGCGGGTGCTGCAGCTACTGAAACAGGAGACGGCTCAGGGTTCACGGGTACTGGCGCATCCTGTGCGCGCACTGGAGCAACCTCCATATCGGTTGGTAGAAGTCCTGCAGCCAGATCACTGATTCGCTTCACCAAAGCAGTCGTAGAAACTGCCTCTCCCTGGCCTCCTGCTTGATGGCGGGCAAGCAAGCTCCGTGATGCATCTGCGGACTCAAGCAAAACATCAACCATTTCTGGAATAGGTTGCAACTCGTGCCGACGCAGTTTGTCCAACAAGGATTCCATCTGATGGGTTAGCTCCGCTACATCAGAAAACCCAAAGGTCGCAGCACCGCCCTTGATGGAATGAGCACAGCGGAAAATTCCGTTGAGTTCCTCATCGTTAGCATTACTGAAATCTAAATTCAGGAGCATTTGCTCCATCTGATCAAGATTTTCACCCGCCTCTTCGAAGAAGATTTGGTAAAACTGACTCAGATCAAAATCAGCGCCTGATCCAGATCCTTCTTGGTAATTTTCTGCCATAGTTGGCTCCTAATTGGTAGCTGTGATTTGAAGCCGTGTTAACGGATTACCTTCTGAATAACCTCAATTAACCTATTGGGGTCAAAAGGCTTCACCAGCCACCCAGTCGCACCAGCAGAACGCCCCGCCTGCCTCATCTGATCGCTGGACTCAGTCGTCAAGATCAAAATCGGGATAGTTTTGAATTTGGGGTGTTCGCGCAGTTTGCGCGTAAGCCCAATCCCATCCAAGCGAGGCATGTTCTGATCTGCCAAAACCAAATGGATGTCATGGGTTTCCGCCTTTTCAAGGGCATCTTGCCCGTCCACCGCCTCCACCACGTGATAACCCGCACCAGTTAAGGTGAAGGACACCATTTTTCGCATGGATGGTGAATCATCAACGGCAAGTATTGATTGCATGTAAGGCTCCAACTGACTTGAATATTTAGATTAGCCAATCACGTAACGATCAAAATAAATCGACGGAACCAGCATCCATTTCGCTTTGAGTTACAGGGTTGGGTCTATCAGGGGCCATTTCAGCGAACGGGGCAGCCTCCTCACCCTCTTCATGTCCCATGGCCTCCGAAGCCAACCGAAAGGCACAGCCCTGCAGCACTTTGGTGGTGTGCCAGATCAACTGAGATGCCATGTCCTGAAACTGCAATTCTGTGACCGCACTACGCAGCGCATTTCTTGCAGCAAGCAGCTCCGGCGAATCAGCAACAAAAGAATCTGTCAAAACAGCATTGGCCTCGCCAAATCTTTCGAGCAAGTTGTCTGTTGCATGACTAAGCAATCCCTCCAATCGGTGCAGATCGTGCATCACCACCAGCAAAGAGTCTTGCAGTTCGGCAGCCACCATGACAGGGACTTGAACCCCTGGTCCATCAGGCGTTGTTAGCGTAGATTGCATCGTCTCTCCATCGCAAAAATCAGCAGCAAAGCACTCGTACCATCACAGAAGCCTGCGTTGATTTGAGATTTACACAGAGTAAACCCAATTACCCGCGAACCATTGGACGCTCGCCCACTAACCCTCTCAACCGGACAAACACCCTTGTTTGTTCCAAAATGTATCCTATGATACCCCTCCTATGGTCAAGATAGCGTCAGAGCAACGCCTTCGCGTACTACACCTCGAAGACTCGCCCGCCGACCAAGGTTTGGTGCGCCGCATCATGGTCAAGTCGTATCCATTGGCGGAGGTACGCCATGTTGATTCGCTGGAGGCGTTCCTTGATTGGCTACATCAAACTCACATCGACATCATCCTAGCGGACTACCGGCTCAACGGATTTACAGCGCTTGATGCATGGCAACATGTTGTGCAATTGCCTAATCCTCCCGTGTTTGTGCTGCTTTCAGGGGCGATAGGGGAAGCTGCTGCGGTGGACGCCATGCGGCTGGGGATTTCAGATTACCTCTTGAAAGATGACATAGCTCGCCTCCCCCACGTCGCGGCGAGAGCACTGGAAGTTCATCATGCCAAGAAAGAGCGTGCATTGGCGGTTACTCGCCTCGCAGAGTCGGAAGCACAACTGGCTGCACTGACAGAACATCTCCAAACCTCCATTGAGCAAGAGCGCGCTTGCATTGCAAGGGAAATCCACGACGACATAGGCGGAGCCCTGACAGCTGTCAAATTTGACATCGCGTGGATTGGTAGACATGCTGATACGCCAGAGATGAAAGAGCATGCCTTGGCTGCGTCTGAAATGCTGCAACACGCTATCGGAGCCAGCCAACGTATCATGATGAACTTGCGCCCGCCCATCCTTGAGCAAGGCCTGGTCGCGGCGGTTCGCTGGCTAGCCAGCGGTTTTGAACGAAGAACCGGCGCATCAACAACGGTGCGCGTGGCAAACGAACAAATGCAAGTAACTTCCGACGTGCAACTGGTGGCTTATCGCACGACCCAGGAAGCTCTCACGAACGCCGCAAAATACGCAAGTCCCAGTAAAGTGGTGATTGACCTGTCAGATCGCGAAGGCGTTTTGACATTGGAAATTGCAGACGATGGTTGCGGCATGTCCCCCGAAATGCGCATGAAGCCCAAAGCTTTCGGGTTGAAAGGTCTGCAAGAGAGAGCCCGCACGGTGGGAGGCTGGCTAGACATCAGCAGTCAGCCTGGAAAAGGGACATGCATAACGCTGACAGTTCCAATCACAGCCACTGCGGCTCATTCAACAGAAGAGTTCTAAAGTGATTCACGTCGTTCTCTGTGATGACCACGCTGTCTTGCGTCGGGGTATTCGCGATACATTGATGGAAGCACACGACATTACTGTGACAGGCGAAGCGGGCAGTTATCCTGAGTTGCGGGAGGTTCTGCGCACATCACTCTGCGACGTTTTGCTCTTGGACCTGAATATGCCAGGGCGCAGCGGGCTCGAGGTTTTGGCAAGTCTGAAGGAAACCAATTCCGAGATCAAAGTTCTGATAGTTTCTATGTACCCGGAAGATCAGTATGCACTGCGCTGCCTCAAGGCTGGAGCGCAAGGCTACGCTAACAAAGCGGGTGATCCCATGGAACTCATTGCAGCGGTACGAACGGTGGTGCAGGGACGAAAGTACCTCACAGCAGAAGTAGCCCAAATGCTCGCTGAAAGCGTGGCGCAACCCACACTTGAAACACCACATTCAGCACTATCCGAACGTGAGCTGCAAACTCTTATCAAAATTGCTTCAGGCCGCCGTCTCTCTGACATCGCGGAGGAGCTTATGTTGAGCCCCAAAACAGTGAGCGTCTACCGCGCCAGAGTTTTGGAGAAACTGCAACTCACCAACAATGCTGAGTTGACGGTTTATGCCATACGCAATCAGCTGGTCTGACCCGCCACTGGATCGAAGACAAACACCTTGGTAACAAGGCCCAGATAGTGCTGTCGATTACTACCGTTGGGCTGCAAAAATATCCATGGCCTGCTGCATCAGCGTAAGCATGGGCTGCTCCAGCATGGGCAGGGTGGCGGTGATGCCCAGCATGCCCACGGTCAGCGTCACAGGGAACCCCACCGCATAAATGTTCATTTGCGGCGCTACTCGCGAAATAACGCCCAAGGTAAGGTTTACGAACAGCAGTAGCGCAATCATAGGCAGCGCAATCCATAAAGCACTGGAGAACAGCGAAGCGCCCAGCTCATACAAGCGCATCTGATTTAAAGCTGCCAAAAAATTCCCATTCACGGGAAATCGCTCAAAACTCTTCACTACCGCCAGAACTACCAACAAGTGGCCGTTGATCGCAATGAACAACAACATTGCAATATTTCCAAAAAAACGGGCTACTGCACTGACTTGGGCATTGCTGGTGGGATCGAAAAATGATGCGAAATTGAGCCCCATCTGGAGGCCAATGATTTCCCCAGCCAACTCTACAGACGAGAACACCAGTCGCACGGCGAAGCCGATCGCCAACCCCACGACCACCTGCTGCACTACGACTCCGATGGCATCACGTCCGTTGACATCGACAATCGGCTGTCCAGGCAGAATCCCTTGCGCGCACACTGCAACCAGAAAAGCCAGGCCGACCTTCGCCCGCGTGGGTATCACGCGCATGGAGAAAATAGGAGCTACGGTAAAAACAGCCAGAACGCGTAAAAAAGGCCAAAGCACAGGAGACAGCCACGCCATCAACTGTACCTCGTTGAAAGTAATCACGACCCTGAAATCCTTGTGCTAACCAATCACAGAAGGAATCGATTCAATCGTTCTGCGCAAGTAATCCACCAAGGTGCTAATCATCCACGGCCCGGCGATGGCAAAGACCACCATAGCGGCGATCAGCTTGGGCACAAACGCCAGCGTTGCCTCATGAATTTGTGTGACCGCTTGAAAGATGCTGACGAGCAAACCAACCGCCATCACGACTCCTAACACAGGCATGGAGATCATGAGCAGCAAGGTCAAGGCATCTCGCCCGAGGGTCAAAACCATTTGGGATGTCATGCCAGAACCTCTCAATCAAGTAACGAAACTGGCTGCCAAAGAGCCCAAAAGCAGGTTCCATCCGTCAGCCAAAACAAAAAGCATCAGCTTGAATGGGAGTGCGACCAACACCGGTGACAGCATCATCATGCCTAGTGACATCAAAATGCTGGACACCACCATATCAATCACCAAAAACGGGATGAAGATCATGAATCCAATCTGGAACGCTGACTTCAACTCACTCGTTACAAACGCAGGTACTAAAACGCGCAAGGGTGCCGTTTCTGCTGTCACCTCTGGATTGAGACGAGCCAGCCGAGAGAAAAGTGCGAAGTCTGATTGGCGTGTTTGCTTCAACATGAATTCACGCATGGGTGCTTCGGCTTTTTGCAAAGCCTGCTCAAAACCCAGAGTGTTGTTCGTATAAGGTAAATAGGCTTCTTGATAGACACGATCTAGCGTTGGCCCCATCACAAACATCGTCAAGAAAAGCGATAGACCAATAATCACCTGATTTGGTGGAGCTGACTGGGTACCGATAGCCTGCCTCAACAATGACAAGACAATCACGATACGGGTAAAACCCGTCATCAACAGAAGTACCGCAGGCAAAAAAGACAGTGCCGTGAAAAATAGCAATGTCTGAATAGGCACAGAGTAGCTATTACCACCTGAGCCCGTTCCTATTAACACGGGTAAGGCTCCTGCTGCCGTCTGTGCTGCGGCCACGGAGCTGAACAACACTCCGACCGTCAGGACGACGACTCCGGCCCCAGCCGGCAGCAAGGCTTTAAGCCAACAACGACCGAGGGACAGATTAGCCATCTGACTCTTTCGGCATCGATGCGCGAGCCATCTCTTGTGCGAAAGATGCGGGCTGCTGCTCCGGTGAGGCAGGCACCGGAGTAGAAAATAAGCAGTTGATATGTTGAGAGGTCACACCTAAGACCAGTAAGGTGCGAGAGTGCTCAGGCCCAACCTCCAGCGTCACAACTCGCTGCTGAGGTCCCACCGCTACGGTAGAGACGATTTTGGATGCAGTGATCGCTCCCCCAGCAATACCTCGTGATGCTTGACGCTGCTGAGCCCAGCGCACTACCCATGGCAAACAAGCCATTCCGGCAATGAACAAAACCACCACGCCCAGTGTTTGCGCCATATTTGGGCTATCCACGGCTAGCTCGCCTCAGCCGCTCTGAAGGGGTCACCACATCGGTGAGACGAATACCAAACTTGTCATTCACCACCACGACTTCACCCTGGGCAATCAAGTACCCGTTGACCAGCACATCCATGGGCTCACCGGCGAGAGCGTCCAGCTCCACAACGGATCCCTGTGCGAGCTGCAAGATGTACTTGATGGGGACTTTGGTACGTCCCAACTCCACAGAGAGCTGAACAGGAATGTCCAACACCATATTGATGTCGTTGACCGGGGCATCGTTGCTGCTGGAGAAAGGACGCACGGGTTCACCAGACAACGGTCCGCCCTGCTCAGCATCTCCCGGTGCGTTGTCGCGCTTTTGTTCCTCAAGCGCTTCGGCCCACCCCGCAAACGGATCGTCTGCGGCGTCGGCGGCATTGTTGTCATTGTTGTTTTCTTCAGTTGACATCTTTTTCTCCAAGCCAGCTCATATCCGCATTGCGCAGGCATTCTTCGATGCGAATTGCATATTTCGAGTTGTGCGTCCCATACTGACATTCAAAAATAGGAACACCGCCAATCGATGCCTTGATGCGAGGCTCACGATCCAACTCAATGAAATCTCCGGGCTTCATTGCCAACAATTGCTCCACAGTGGCATCTGCCTTGGCCAACTCTGCCACCAGCACCACTTCGGCAGCTTGGATTTCCCGGGTTAGCACTCGAACCCAACGGCGATCCACTTCGATGGAGTCACCTTGGGTAGATGAATAAAGCACATCCCGGATCGGCTCCAGCGTTGCGTACGGCATGCAAACGTGGATGGCGCCTGAAAGATCACCAATTTCCAATTGAAAAGCCGTCGAGACGACAATCTCACTGGGCGTGGCGATATTGGCAAACTGCGGCTGCATTTCAGACCGCTGGTACTCCAATTCCAATGGATAAATACCATGCCACGCCTTTTTGTATTCGACGCAAATGACATCAACCAAGCGGTTGATCACACGTTGTTCCGTGGGCGAAAAATCACGGCCCTCAATACGAGTCTGAAACTTTCCCACTCCACCGTATAGCGTGTCGATGATCCCAAAAACGAGCGAGGGCTCACAGACGATCAAACCGCTACCGCGCAAAGGCCTGATAGCAACAATATTGAAGTTTGTGGGAACCGCTAGCTCACGCAGGAACGCGCTGTAGCGCTGCACAGCCACCGTTCCGACGGAAATTTCAGGGCTCCTGCGGATGAAGTTGAAAAGCCCAATACGAAAATTACGCGCAAAGCGTTCGTTCACGATTTCCATCGTGGGCATGCGCCCACGAACGATACGTTCTTGACTGGAAATGTCGTAATTTCGAACAGAGCCAGCCTCTGCAACTTCTTCTACGGATTTCTGGCTTTCACCAGTGACACCTTCAAGAAGGGCGTCAACTTCCTCTTGCGACAGAAATGAATCACTCATACATGACTCCTAGGCGTGTCACTGAATGATGAAGTTTGAAAAGAGAACACGTTTCACAGGATTTTTTTCCGCCCGGATACGGGCAGCGCGATCCTCCGCTTCTTCATCCTCGGAGTCCCCAGGAGTACGCTTCTTGGGAATGGGCACATTGAACCCCAACGGTTTGGACACTTCGCGATGAATGTCACGTGCGAGCTTTTCCTTACCCTCTCGTTGAAGCAGCTCCTCAGAAGTGCGTTGGGATACCAGCATCAAGATGCCGCTGCGAATAGAGGGCATGTATTGCTTGACCAAATCCGCAGTTTTGGCATCAGCCACTTCCAGGGTGATACCAATCTGCGCAAACCGTTCTCCCCCTGGGTCGGCCAGATTAACCACCATATTCTCGATGGGAAGAAACGTCGGGGGCGTTTTAGCACTCTCTTTGGCCGCAACAGGCTCCTCAACCTCTTCGTCCTTCGGGTGAGAGCGGCTAGACAATAACCAGGCGGCAGCGCCACCTGCCACCACAAGCAAGGCAACCACCACAATGATGATGATCATCATCTTCTTGCTTTTGGGTTTCTCCTTGGCCGGAGCGGCTGGGGCGTTGGCAGACACGGGTCGATTCCTTGCTGTGTGGGGTGAGCCAACCATGCATGTTGAGACGATGGCAGGCTACTCACTTAAATTGTCGGATGATCAGGCGACCGATAATAGCCAGAATAAAAGCCCAAACACATGGCTGTACAACACCTCATCTGCCCATGACTCGCCGGTCTGGATGAGCTACAGGAAGCCATCACACAAAGACATCAATCGCACCGCGCCCAGTTTGGATGTGATTGGCTCGCACCGAAATACCTTCAGCAGCAACCACCGTGGTCTGCCCCGCCTTTGGGGTACGTCCCTGAGACGGCTCACCACTGGAGCGTCCATCACGAGCAGACGTTCCCACGCTTGCACCTGACAGTACCAAACCTTGCCCGCGCAACATCTCACTCAATTGCGCCATGCTGGCGTCCAGCAGTTGCCTTGTTTGCTCCTGGTCGCTGCGGAACGCTACCTGGGCCTCGTTGCCCGAGAGCGTGACGGAGACTTCTACAGGCTGCCCATCCCTGGAAACCGTCATTTCTGCGCTCTGCACCTTCTGGTTCACCCAGTATGCGACTTGCTCTGCTAGCGCATCCTCTGCAGCGAAGGGAGCCATCGCGTCAAAGGAAGCTGCCTCCCCGGCAGGTAACGGAACCTCTATTTGAGCCCCATCCTGAGCGCCTTCATTACCAGCGCCGGTACTACCCAAATCCGACAGCCGCGCGGGTTCGCTCCCACGTTCAGGTACCAGAGGAAGAACCTGCCCGTTCAGGACGGAAGTGTCCTCTCCTTCCATCAATCCCAAGAAAGTGGGAGAACTACCAGCTGCGTGCACTCCAACAGCAGAAAGCCCTCCCGCCTCTCGCAGTGAAGCCGCCGATGAAGTAGCCAAGGCAACAGACAAGCCATCTGTAGCACTTGCGAGAGTTTTGGCAAAGTCACTTGACAACCCTTTGGTCATCAGCATGCTTGCACCTGCACTCAAAGGCTCACCTCGCTGCGCCAACGCCGCAGTTGCACGAGTGCCGACGGGCCTCCCCAGGCTAAGAGCAGATGCAGCGAGGTCCCCGTCCTTGACATCGCCAAGCCTGTCCAGCGCAGTGGTTTGAGCAACCAAACCGCCATCTGGAAGATCCATATTCCAAGAAAGCCCTGCACCCCCACCTTCTGTAGACAGTGACCGAGCGCCCAAAAGGCTACTTGCCGCTACTCCTTGCATTTGCATAAGCATCCCAGGGTCTGTTCCCTGAATAGCCACTAAGCCAGCGTCCTCCGGCTGGAGATCCAAGCGTTCATCAGCTTCTGGGCTTTGCTCCAGTGCAGCCATCAGCGCCAAAAAACCCCCTTGTCCGGCGGCCTCTTGAGCCGCTTCGTCGGAAGGTTTGGCCATCGTCTTCCCACGCACTGGCGCGCTCCCCCCTTGTGGTGAGTGAGAGCTTCCAACTCGAGACTGTTCCATTTCAACCCTCCTGACCCGAAAGTCCAATCGCATTACTGTGGTACTTGATCGCCGCGCGCTCGTCCGTTTGCTTCTGGTCACGCCGCGCTTGCTGCAGTTCGATCTCTTTGCGACGCGCTGCCAACACTTTTCGCAGGCTCGCCAGCCGCAATTCGGCGGCCAGCACTTGGCGTGAAGCGGCCTCGATGCGCTGCATATGGTCTGCCACCACACCAGACTGCAATCCAGCTGCGTGCCCAAGTCGCCCCATGAATTGGTGATGGTGATACATCACCTCCGGCTTAAAGCTCGCGCCCTCTTTCGCACCCCAACGCTCTTGTATTTCTTCTGCATAGCCTTCCAACTGAGACAGCTGTCCCTGCGCGGCCTGACACGCAGCTTGTGCGTTTTGGAGAACTTGGCGCACCTCATCGCGCTTGCGCTCCGCAACACTCACAGCAACCATCAACGCTTTCAGCACAGACATCGCGTATCTCTTTCTGAAAGCTAACTCTCAAGTACTGCCGCAATGGCCGCAATGCTCTGATCCATAGAAGCAGCGTCAAACATGTCTTGCTGGAGGCATGCCGCCATCTGCGGCTGCAAGCGTATGGCTTCGTCCAATGCAGGGTCAGAGCCGCTCATGTAGGCCCCCACTTGCACCAGATCACGACTTTTCTGATAGCGGGAGTAGACAGCACGAAAGCGACGAGCTAGATCGAAATGCTCACGCGACACCACGTTGTGCATCACACGGGATGCCGACTGCTCGATATCAATCGCCGGGAAATGGCCTGACTCTGCGAGTGCCCGGGATAAAACGATGTGTCCATCGAGAATGGCGCGTGCTGAGTCTGCAATCGGATCTTGCTGGTCGTCACCTTCAGACAGCACGGTATAAAACGCTGTAATTGATCCCACTCCATGCAATCCATTGCCACTGCGCTCGACCAACTGAGGCAACTTGGCAAAACAAGATGGGGGATAGCCCTTGGTGGCTGGCGGCTCGCCAATGGCCAGCGCAATTTCACGCTGCGCCATGGCGTAGCGGGTCAGCGAATCCATCAGCAGCAGCACATGCTTGCCTTTGTCCCTGAAATGCTCAGCCACCGCAGTGGCGTAGGCTGCTCCTTGCATGCGCAGCAGAGGTGGAGCATCAGCGGGGGCAGCAACCACGACAGAGCGGGCACGACCATCTTCACCCAAAATATCTTCGACAAACTCCTTGACCTCGCGCCCCCGCTCGCCAATGAGTCCCACCACGATCACATCCGCACGGGTGTAACGGGCCATCATTCCAAGCAATACGCTCTTGCCAACCCCAGAGCCCGCAAACAGGCCCAGACGTTGGCCACGCCCAACCGTCAACAACGCGTTGATCGCACGAACGCCAGTATCCAAAGGCTCCCGTACAGGATCCCGATCCATGGCATTGATCTGACGACGATCCATGGGTTCCGCCACCACATCCTGCACGGGCCCCCCATGATCCAGCGGAAGCCCCTGTGCATCCACCACACGGCCCAGCAACCCATCGCCCATCGGTAAGCGCAAGACACCTGCGCGTGCTACAGGCTTGGCGACCTCCCCTAGTCGAGGGGGCGGAATGTAGGGCGCGGCAGGCGTCACGCTGGCGCCACTGGACAGACCATGAATGTCGCCAGCGGGCATCAAAAATGCCTTGTCGGCAGAGAAACCTACGACCTCTGCCAGCACTGGGGTATGTCCAGGCATCTGAACCATGCACTGCGAGCCCACGGGTACCCGAATTCCTGCCGCCTCCAATACCAAGCCCGTCAGGCGCGTCAAGGTCCCGCGTGTCTCCAGAGGCACGCCGGCACGGACACGCTCACGAGCATCACTCATGAAACGCTCCCAGGAAGAAGCAGGCTCAATTGCCATGGCTATCGGCCTCTTGTTTTGCCTCTTGCCAGGGGCTCTGCAACCCCAGCGCCGCTACAGCCCTCTCCCAACGCTTGGATACCGATGCATCCACCACTGTTCCGCCAGACTCAACCAAGCAGTCTCCCGATGGAACTGCGGCATCGGGGAGCCACTGAACGGAGGCGCTTTCGGTCATAGCTTGCAAGGGCTGCTGAACTGCAGCCAAGTCTGCAGGATTGAGCCGCACCACGGCAGGGCGACCTTCTGCAATCAGCATGGAAACAGCCTCTCGCACCGCAGGCAAAAGAACCTGCGGGTTGCAAGAGAGCTCCTGCCGAACGACCTGACGAGCAATATCGCACGCAAGAGCCAACACATCCTGAGCCATTTGCTGCTGCATGCCAGCCATGGAGGACTCCATGGACCTTGATACAGACAGCAGACTTTGGGCCAATTCCTGGCCTTGCTGGGCGACATAGTCGTCCATGCGACGCTGCCACTCCAGAGCAGTCTCCGCCTGGCCCTGAGCAAAGCCCTTGGCGTAAGCGTCATCGCAGGCTTGTTGAACCAAGGCTAACTGCGCCGCCTCATCAAACACCGGCTCTTCGGGCAAGGCCACAGGTTCTGGCTCAGGCTCCGGTGGCAGCAGGTCGGAGCCATCCACCGCACCGAATTTCCATTGCGTGACAGCGCCCACCTCCTCACTGGGGATGAAGCGTGAGTAATGACGATGATTAGACGAAGGCATCATCACCACCACCGCCAATCACAATCTGGCCTTCGTCCGACAAACGACGCACTGTCTTGAGAATTTCCTTCTGCTGTGCTTCCACTTCCGAGAGACGCATGGGGCCACGCGACTCGAGATCCTCGCGTAGGGCCTCGGCAGCGCGGGAAGACATATTGGAGAGGAATTTTTCGCGCAACTCCGGTACTGCGCCCTTGAGCGCAACAATAAGGGTTTCGGAAGCGACTTCCTTGAGCACGATCTGGATGGATTTGTCGTCCAGCTTGAGGATGTCCTCGAAGACAAACATCTTGTCCATGATCTTCTGGGCCAGGTCGGGGTCGTAACCACGGATGGACTCGAGCACCACAGCATCCATGTTGCCGCCCAGCAAATTGATGATTTCTGCGGCAGCCTTGACACCGCCCAAAGAGCTCTTGCGGATCTTGTCTCCGCCCGCAAGCACTTTGAACAGCACTTCGTTCAGATCTTTCAAAGCCGTTGGCTGAATACCTTCCAGCGTCGCCACCCGCAGCAACACTTCACTGCGCTGACGGTCCGACAACTGCTGCAGGATGCCTGCGGCCTGCTCGGAATCCAGATGTACAAGAATGGCTGCAACGATTTGTGGGTGCTCATTGCGCAGCAGCTCTGCCACCGACAACGGATCCATCCACTTCAGGCTTTCAATGCCAGAAACATCTCCGCCCTGCAAGATACGGTCAATCAGCAACGATGCCTTGTCATCGCCAAGGGCACGGCGGAGCACAGAACGCACGTAATCGCCCGTGTCAGAAACCAGGAGGCTCTGCGCAGAAGCAGCATCAGAGAAGCGGTTAATCACGCGGTCAACCTTCTCGCGCGAGACCGACTTCATGCGCGCGATGGTCTCTCCAAGCTTCTGCACCTCCTTGGGAGAAAGATGCTTGAATACTTCCGCCGCCTCCTCTTCGCCAAGAGACATCAGCAGAATCGCCGCGTCGTTCAGACCTTCTTCATCCATGAGACATCATCCATTCAGTCACAGGCGCCTCAAGCGGCATCGCCGTGCACCCAAGTTTTCAGGATATTAGCCACAGCCACTGGATTGGCCTTGGCCAATACCCGAGCCTCTTCCAGCCGGAGTTGCTCTGGAGTGACCTCCACAACCTCATCCTTCTTGGAGGGAGCAGGGAGTGCAGGCCGATCTGGCTCATCCGCTTCCAGCGCGCTGAGCTGACCACCCGCCACAGGAACTGCTTCAGCAGGTTTGGCAGTGCCCTTCAGTGCAGGCCTTACCAATCCCAGCAGAACCAAAGCGGCAAACAACACGGCACCCAAAGGCCAAGCAAAGGTTTTAGCCAACTCAATCGTCTCAGGCTGCTTCCACAGTGGTACAGCAGCTGCTGGAGCCTCAGAAGTCAGGAAAGGCGTATTCATCAGATTCACGGAATCTCCACGCTCCTTGTTGAAGCCAATGGTTTCACGCACCAAACCCGTCATCTGTTCGATCTGCTCAGGGGTAAGCGGCTTGGGCGATGCGCCACCCTTCTCCTCGGCCAGGGCTTGATAGTTGACAACCACAGCAGCACTCAGGCGCTTGATGGCCCAGTTATTACCACGGGTCACCTTCACCGTCTTGTCCACTTCGTAGTTGGTGGTGGACTCGCGCTTGCTGGTGCTCTCCTCGGCACCCTGTTGCCCACCCGCTGTGGGCGCCGGATTGGCTCCATTGACAGGCGCAGCAGACGGAGTGGGCGGCTGATTGGCCACAGCGCCAGGCACACCCGTTGCAGTTTTATTGGCAGTACCGCTGCTCTCAAGCACCTGCTGGCTACGAATGGCGCCAGAGTCTGGGGTCTGGTTGGGGCGGAATTGCTCTGAAGTCGATTCTGTTCGGCTGAAGTCCAGCTCTGCGCTGACCTGGGCCTTGACATTGTTGCGCCCAACCACAGGCTCCAAAATCTCCATGATGCGGCGAGCGTACTGCTGCTCGATCTGCTGCACGTACAAC
Organism: Acidovorax sp. IB03; assembly: GCF_016406015.1. Taxonomy (NCBI): domain Bacteria; kingdom Pseudomonadati; phylum Pseudomonadota; class Betaproteobacteria; order Burkholderiales; family Comamonadaceae; genus Acidovorax; species Acidovorax sp. IB03. The sequence continues at coordinate 18,892 of NZ_JAEFCH010000011.1, forward strand.
AGCTGTTGAGCATTAATGCCTTCTTCCCCCGCAGCATCGGGAGACTGCGACAACAGCTTGCCTGTGTCGTCCAGCACACTGACCGCCGAAGGGGCAAGCTCTGGGACGCTGGAGGCAACCAGGTGAACAATGCCTGCCAACTGGGCTCGATCCAGTATGCGCCCCGGATGCAAACTCACCAAAACCGATGCCGATGGTTTTTGCTGCTCCCGGAAAAAACCGTTCTGATTGGGCAGCGCCAGATGCACCCGCGCCCCTTGCACTGATGACAGCGCCTGGATGGAGCGCGTCAATTCACCCTCAAGCCCGCGTTGAAAGTTGAGCCGTTCCTGAAACTGCGTCATCCCAAACCGGTTTGTCTCCATCAACTCAAATCCGGTCACCGAACCACGGGGTAAGCCCTGCGTAGCAAGCCGCAGTCGCACATCGTGCACCCTCTCGGCGGGGATGAGGATTGCCCCGCCCCCATCCGCGTGCTTGTAAGGCACGTTCATTTGCGACAACTGGGCAACGATGGCTCCACCATCCTTATCGCTCAGGTTGGAGAAAAGTACTTTGTAGTCAGGCTGACGGCCCATCACCATGGCTGCAACCGCAGCAACCACCAACAACGCGATGCCAGCACCCAGGCGCATGCGCTGACTACGGTCCAGCGCAGACAACCGCTGCAGCCAATTGGGGCTCGCAGAAGGAGGTGTAACAGGGACTTCAGCAACAGCAGACATCTTGCTTTCCAATGTGAGAGGCTCGGCAGAGACCTAGCGTTGGGCCGATTATTGGGGGGAGCGCCACACCATGTTGACCCGATAAGCCCCGCATTTGTCCATCTATTTCACAGGATGGCTCGCTGCGCCCTCGATAGGATCACAGCGTACCTCAATCCCTTTACGGACACTGCCATGGACCTTCGCATCTCCAGTTCCACCGCCCCCCTGTCGGGCGCCGGCCTGGCGCGCCGCGCTGCCACGCCGCAGGCAGAGGGTAATGAAGTCGGCTTCTCCAGTGCGCTGAAGGGAGCCCTACAGTCGGTAAGCGCAGCCCAGAATCACTCTTCCGCGCTTCAACGAGAAGTCCAGATGGAGAACCCCTCCGTAAGCCTGGAAGAAACCATGGTCGCGATTCAGAAAGCCCAAGTTGGCTTCCAAGCGACTCTGCATGTGCGCAACCGCATGGTGCAAGCCTATACAGACATCATGAACATGCAGGTCTGACCAAAAAGCTTCCGCCCTCTCGTCACAGCAAACATAAAAAAAGCGCTTGCATTGCAAGCGCTTTTTTATTTGGAGATCACATCCCCCCGCCATGGAGGTATGCGTCAATGCATCATCTGAGGCTGCCCCTCAAACAAGTGCTCAAACTGGGCAAGCCAAGGCTCAGCAAGGCAACGAATCTGGGCATCGTTACGCAAAATACGCTGCATGATGCGGGTCTTTTCACGGCGATGCTCAGGCAGCAATTCGTGCTCCTGGGACTTGAAACGCAGCTGCTCGATCAGTACGGCACAGGCGCCCTCATAGCGCACCACACCATCCCAATCCTTCAGTTTCGCAGCTTCCAACATTTTTGCGCTGCTGTCTTCGATGGCTTTGTAGTAGTCAATCAGCATTTCAGGCCCAGTTTTATCAATGATTGTTGGCATGTTCCGACTCATGTGTGCACCTGGTTTCCAATCTCGCTCCATCCGTCCATCACGGGCTGCAGCGCATTGAGCACTTCATCTATCGCGGTCGCATCATTCTGTGCGTTGGCCTGGGTTAGACGCACAAGGCAGTACGAATACAGTTTGTGCAAATTCTCTGCCAGCGCACCCCCGGCCTGCATATCCAAGCCGGAAATCAGGCCCTCGTCCAGCAAGCGAGCAGCCTTGCTGATAAAGCGCACCTTGGCAGTCACATCTTTACGCACGATGGCATCCTTCGCAACAAGGAGACAGGTTCGCAGTTCCGTGAACAGAAGCCCGATCAGCTGGTGGGGCGAGGCGCTCATGACCTGGGAATTCAAGTCCACCTGCCGGTAAGCAGCAGATGCTCTGGCGCTGGGATGGGAGTACATGTGAAAACTTTCCATTTCTTGGTGTGCTGACCCAGTTATCGGCAAGTACGCACCCAAATTAAGACTCCGATCGCAAATAAGCACTCTGACAGCAAAAAGGCATTGGCACGATTCAACGCTCCGTGTACATCTGTGGATTCAGGCGGTCGACGGCGCAAATATTCGCGATCGCGCAGCTGTTGCTGCTTTTTACGCCTTGCAGCCCGTGCTTAACCACAGCGCCCACGTCTGCTTGAATCGTACAAAACATGCCCAAACCGACCCGATTCTCCACGCTTGAGCGGCATGCCATCTCACGAACAAGCAGCCAAAGCGCTGCCATGTCCGGCCTTTTTGATCTGATCACCCTAAAGTTTCCCGCCCAGCACCCGAAAACTCCATCAACGAGCATCGAGTGACTCGTTGCCAGATGCGCATAGGGCACAACTGGCACTGGATAAGAGCTAAACTTTCCTCCAAGGAGCTTTCCCCATGGCCATGACCATCAACACCAACGTTGCTTCTCTCAACGCCCAGCGCAACACCGCCGCCAACAGTGCCAGCCTGAGCACCACCATGCAGCGCCTGTCATCGGGCCTGCGCATCAACAGCGCCAAGGACGACGCCGCCGGCCTGGCCATTGCCGACCGCATGAACACCCAGGTGCGCGGCATGAACGTGGCCGTGCGCAACGCCGGCGACGCCATCTCCCTGGCGCAGGTGGCCGAGGGCGGCCTGTCCACCATGAACGATATGCTGCAGCGCATGCGCGAACTGGCGGTGCAGGCCTCCAACGCGACCAACTCTGCGGGTTCCGCGGGCGATATCGCTAAATTGGACAATGAATACAAGCAACTTGGTGCCGAACTCTCTCGCATGCTGGACGCCACGCAGTTCAACGGTGAGAAAATTTTGAATGGCTCTGCGTCATACGTTTTCCAAGTCGGGGCCAATGCTGGTGCAGAGAACCAGATCACCATTGCAAACGGCGATATCAGCTTGAGTGGGAATGCCGCTTTCTCAGCGGTAGCGTCCGGTGGTGCTAGCGCTACCCTGATAACTGGCACGGCCTCTGCCAACACGGCCAATATCGCCGCGTTGGATGCTGCGATTTCAGCGGTGAACGACCGCCGTGCCTCCTTGGGCGCACTGCAAAGCCGGTTTGAAAACACCATCAGCTACCTGCGCACGGCCAGCGAGAACCAGTCCGCCGCCCGTGGCCGCATCATGGACGCGGACTTCGCCGCAGAAACCGCCAACCTGAGCCGCACACAGGTCCTGCAGCAGGCCGGCACCGCGATGATTGCCCAGGCCAACCAAGCGCCACAGCAAGTGCTGGCCCTGCTGCGCTGATGGCAAGCCCTGCAAGGCAGGCCTGAGAACCAAGCCGGGGGCCCACAAGCACCCGGCTTTTTTCACTTTTCAGCGCGAATGGCGCGGCGTAAGATGGGCCCACAAAGCCCGTCGGCAAACAACTTCACCTGGCACAGGAGCAAAACATGGCCTCTATTTCATCTCCCGGCATCGGTAGCGGCCTGGATGTCAATACCATCGTCAGCCAGATGATGGCCGTGGAAAAGCGCCCGCTGCAGCTGCTGCAAACCAGTGCCAGCAGCCTTGATGCCAAGATTTCCTCCTACGGCCAAGTCAAATCCGCCCTGTCGGCGCTGTACGACGCAGCCAACGGCCTGATGGGTTCGTCCGTTTGGCAGAGCAAGCAGTTCGCCACCACCGACAAGGATGCCGTCACCGGCTCGGTGTCCACGGCGGCCGTGGCTGGCAATTTTTCCCTTCAGGTCACGGCGCTCGCCAGCAGCCAGTCTTTGGCGTCTGGCAGCTTCGCAAGCGGCGCCGTGATGGGATCCGCAGGAACACTCAGCCTGCAAACAGGGCGTTGGGACGCAGTCGGCACCGGCTTCACGGCCGCAGGAGCAAAGGTGGATATCTCGATCGCAGCCACCGATACGCTGGCCGACGTTGCCGGCAAGATCAACGGTGCGAACGCCGGGGTTTCGGCCGTGGTGGTAAAAGGCACCAACGGCGACCAATTGCTTGTGCGCGGCACCAAAACGGGACAGGAAAACGGGTTTTCTATGTCCGTACTCGACGATGGCACCCCACCTGCGCCCCCCGCGCCGGGCAGCGCCCTGAACAAGCTGGTCTATGACCAGGCATCCGTTTCCGCAGCGCAGGCGGGAATCATGTCGCGCACGGTGACGGCCAGTGACGCCACTTTCACCATCAATGGTATTGAGGCCACATCAGCCACCAACACCGTGGCCGATGTGGTGCCAGGCGTCACGCTCAATCTACTCAAAACCACCACCACTCCGGTGGAAGTCACCGTCAGTGCCGACAAAAAGGCTGTGCGCGACAAAGTTGAGGCCTTTCAGCAGGCCTACAACAAAATCAACACCCTGCTCGCCGATCTGACACGCTACGACCAGAGCAGCAAGACAGCACAGCCCCTGCAAGGTGACAGCACGGCCACCGGGCTACAAAATGCATTGCGCGGCTTGCTTGGACGGCCCGATGCCACTGGTACCTACTTCACCAATGTGGGGCTGGAGTTGCAACGCGATGGTTCGCTGAGCATCAACGCAGGCAAGCTGGATGCCGCACTGAACGATCTGCCAAAGCTGGAGCAGACCCTGACCGCCAGCACCGGCAATGCAGCCACTGACGGCCTTGTGACGCGCATGCGCGACTTCGTATTTGGTGCCAACGGTGTCGAAGGCAACATCACCGGCCGCAGCAAGGCCCTGGAAGCCGCCAAGAAACGCAACCAAAGTGAGCAAGAAACAATGAGCCTACGCCTGGAGCAACGGCAGAAAAATATGCTCAAGCAATACCAGGCCCTGGATGCAAAGCTGGGAAGCATGGGTTCGCTCAACTCCTTCATGACATCACAAATCAGCCAATGGAATAAGAGCTGACCACCCCAAAAAAGCCAGTAAAAGCCAGTAAAAGCCCCGTTCATCGGGGCTTTTTTTTGCAGCGAGCCCGCCAGAATTGCCCTTAACACCCGGCAAGTCATGAGGCACGGTCGCAGCCGACTGATCGCATGTATCCGAGTGGAAAGCTATTTCTTCGAAATTGAAGGAGCCCCTCCATGTCCATGACCATCAACACCAACGTTGCTTCTCTCAACGCCCAGCGCAACACCGCCGCCAACAGTGCGAGCCTGAGCACCACCATGCAGCGCCTGTCATCGGGCCTGCGCATCAACAGCGCCAAGGACGACGCTGCCGGCCTGGCCATTGCCGACCGCATGAACACCCAGGTGCGCGGCATGAACGTGGCCGTGCGCAACGCCGGCGACGCCATCTCCATGGCGCAAGTGGCCGAGGGCGGCCTGTCGGGCATGAACGATCTGCTGCAGCGCATGCGCGAACTGGCGGTGCAGGCCTCCAACGCGCCCAACTCTGTGGGTTCCGCGGGCGATATCGCCAAGCTGAAGAACGAATATGACCAATTGGGCAAGGAACTCGGCCGCATGCTTGATGCCACCCAGTTCAACGGTGAGAAGATCCTGAACACGAATGCTAATTATGTATTCCAGGTCGGAGCCAATGCTGGTGCAGAGAACCAGATCACCATTGCAAACGGCGATATCAGCTTGAGCGGTATCACTGATTTCACCAACGTCATGGGCTCCGGCGGGACAGCAGCTCCAGCGTCTAGCCTGGATACCGCAGTTGCAGCCGACAACACCGCCATCATCGGCGCCCTGGACAATGCAATTTCCGCGGTGAATGACCGCCGTGCCTCCTTAGGCGCCCTGCAAAGCCGGTTTGAAAACACCATCAGCTACCTGCGCACGGCCAGCGAGAACCAGTCCGCCGCCCGTGGCCGCATCATGGACGCGGACTTCGCCGCAGAAACCGCCAACCTGAGCCGCACACAGATCCTGCAGCAGGCCGGCACCGCGATGATTGCCCAGGCCAACCAGCAGCCCCAGAGTGTGCTGAAGCTGCTGCAGGGCTGATGCCCGGGCGGCCACAAACACTCCACAAACGCCACATGCCACAGTCTTCGTCCGCCCATCCCTCGCCTTATTACATCCACGCCCCACAGGGGCTGGATGAGGGCTCGACCTTCACGGCGCAGCTTCATATGCTGTGCCACCAGCTCAACCGGGCGGGCTACCCCGCTTACCTGGCTTCTGCTCCCACGGTGTACGGCATGTGGTGGACGCCCATCCTCACGCCCCAGACAATGGCTGCGCACCACATGGCGGGGCTGACGCCGATTTCCATCCAGCTGCAGGCAGGCGGCGACCCCATGCTGCCAGGCCTGCAAGTGCGCTTCGAACCCGCACTGCAAAACGACGGCTCTGCGGACGCGTGTGCGCGGCTGCACTTCAGCATGCCCGGGGCCCTTGCCACCACCACTGAGCGCTACACCCTCAAGGCCAGCCTGCCCTGGTTTGACACAGCGCTGCTTGATCGTGAGCCGGATACAGTGCAGCGCACAGGTTCACTCGTGTATTCTGGGCATCTGCCCGGCCCGCAATTCAAACTGCGGCCTGAACACGAGGCCCTGACAGACGTGTCGCCCTTCGCCCAACAGCGGATGGGCGCTAAGGAGCGCTGGCGGTTGCTGGCCGAAGCAGAGGTGCTATTTGCCTATGCGGCGGGCAGCATAGTCACGGAGGCTCGCATCTTGGGATGCCAGGTGGTGTATGTCGCCAACGACCACCAACTCCAGAATCTGCCCCAGCACCCGCTGGAGACCTGGGGTACGAGCCTGAATACGCCGCAGACGCCCCTGGATTCGCGGGACTACAGTCCGCAGGCATTGCGGGAGACGCTGTGTGCACTCATGCAGGACGCGCCCACTTTGCTGCACCGCCTGATTGAAACCACGCAGGCGGCAGCCGCTGTACTGCCCCCGCAGCTGGTGTGGAGCGCGCACCAGCTACACAGGCTGGAAGATCTGCTGCCCTCGACGCCTGAGGGCCGCGCCGCCCGTGCTGATGCACAAGCCACTGACCAGCTCTGCAAGTCATATGAGGCTTGGAAAGTCAAGGCCGCTCCTACCGAGATTTATAGCGACATTTGCGCCGAACTCCTTAACTCCGGCAAAGTGCGGCCACCCACAGTGCACCTCTTCAGTCATGGCCGCGATCAGAGCACCTTGGCCGACACCATGGACGAACTGGGCAAGAGCTGGCTGCCCCCTCGACGTATCGTTATCCATGCCGATGTGGCAGCACCCTTTACTCCAGAGGAGTTGGGAAGTGACGTGCAGTGGATGGGGCCGGGCGAAGCCAGGCCTTCAACGATGCCGAACTACGATGGTGATGAATGGGTCATCCTGCTGGATGCCGGCACCCGGCTGGAGCCGTACACGCTGATAGAACTATTGGCCTGCGCCCACCACCATAACGGTGCTCGCATGGTTTATGCGGCGCACGACGTGGCCCTGTCAGCGGACAAGCACTTGCCGCACTTCACGGGCGGCACCAACCTAGAATGGCTGCGTGGAACCAACTACCTCGGCGGCGTCGTGGCGGTGCGCTGTGCTGACTGGATGAAGTTGCCAGATCCAGGCCGCTTCGCATCGGCCTACCGTCTAGCACTGCGCAGCAGTGCTATCAACGGAGCTGCTAGTCTGCATTACGTGGATCAGGTGCTGTCCCATTCCGCTCCCCAGCTGACGACCCAACAGGAGGCGCAGGAGTTCTGCGTCGCCCAGGAGGAGTTGCAACAGCTGTACCCTGGCACGGAGCTGATCGCCAGCAGCATGCTCGGATGCTGGACGGTTCAATATCCCGACCCTGGAACGGCGCTGTCGTTGATCATTCCGACAGGCAAGCAGCAGGGCTATCTGCGGGCACTGTTGCAGTCTTGTATCCGCTATTACCCGACTGGCGTTTTCGAAGAAGCGCTGCTGCTGGTGCAAGACGATGATCTGCCGTCGATGCAGCAATTCGTGCAGAGCTGGCCCCATGCCAACACGTTGCCTTTGCGCCTACTGCCTACAGGAGGCGGCGCATACAACCACGCCCGCAGCATCAACCTGGGGCTGCGCGCAGCCCACACCGAGCTGGTGGTTGTGTGCGACGACGACATTGAATGGCTGGACGCACAGGCTCTGCCTGCGCTGCGTCGGTTTTTCACGCAGGAGTCGGTGGCCCTCGCGGCCCCCCGGCTGGTACTGCAAAAGGATCGCTTCCCCCTGGTGATGGCCGGCCCGCATGTGGCAGGCGAGGGTGCACTGCTGCAAAACTACGTGGGGGAACGCCAGGGCCTGACGGAGCGCGGACTCCACAACCGACTGCAAATGGCACAGGACGTCATCGGCGTGCACGCCTCGTGCTGGATGGCGCGCCGCAGTGCCGTGTTAGCGGCAGGTGCCCTGGACGAAGTTGGCACGCCGATCTTTCAGTCAGTTACCGACTTGGGCTACCGTCTGCAGCAGTCGGGGTGGCGGCTGGTCTGGGCGCCCCAGGCCAATGCTTTGCACGCTGGCGGCATGACTGTGAATGCAGTGCGCCGAGACCCCGCGCAGGCACTGGCTCTCTCGCAGGCAGCCATGGCAGAGGCGCACCAACTACGTAATCGTTGGCTGCCCTTCGTAGGCCAGCATCCGATCTACAGCAAGCATCTTTCAGGTAGCAAACCTTATACCTTGGACATGCACCTGGCGAACCGCTGGAGCCAGGACTACCGAACCAGGCCCAGGGTGCTGGCCCAGCCAATTTCCAGCGGGTCGGGGCAGTACCGCGTGATCGAACCGCTAGACGCACTGCAAATGCGCAGCATGGCCGAGACCTGCGTGGTGGCGCCCCCAAAGTCGGGAAAACCCGACCGCCGGGTCCTGACCCCTCTGGACGTAGCGCGGTTCAAACCAGACCGCATCCTGGTACAGCACTCCATTTCAGACCAGGACATTGCCAATCTGCGCGCCATCCGAGAAACGCACCCTCAAGCTTTCATCGTTCAACTGATGGACGATCTCACTTCGGATTTGCCCGCATCGCACCCCAACCATGTCTTCGGCCAGCGAGAGGGGCATACCCGCACATTGCAGGCGCTGGAGTTGAGCGACCGACTGATCGTTTCTACCCAGCCCTTGGCCGACTACTATGCCCCGTATTGCCGGGATATCCGTCTCGTGCCCAATGCGCTCGATCCGCAATACTGGGGCCACCTCCAGCGCACACCACAGCCCCGCGAACGGCTGCGCGTTGGGTGGGCTGGCGCCGCTCAGCACCTGGGCGATCTTCGTCTGGTGGAGCGCGTGGTGCAAACACTGGCGGATGAGGTGGACTGGGTTTTCATGGGCATGTGCCCAGACGAGCTACGCCCTTACATCAAAGAGTTTCACGGCTTCGTCTCTTACAAGGACTATCCAGCCAAACTGGCCAGCCTGGACCTCGACATCGCTATCGCGCCGCTAGAAAACAACCTGTTCAACGCGTGCAAAAGCAACCTTCGGTTGCTGGAGTACGGAGCAATGGGCTGGCCGGTGGTGTGCTCGGACGTATATCCCTATCAAACCATGGACCCACCCGTACTGCGGGTCCCTGACGACGAGGGCGCATGGCTCGCTGCCTTGCGCCGCCTGATTAAAGACCCTGGCTTTCGTCGCGCACAAGGCCAAGCGCTACATGATTGGCAGCAGCAACACTATCTTTTGGGAAATCACGTGGATGCTTGGTTCCACGCCATTTTTGAGTAACCGCTATGTCGAATACAAAACTTCCGCCTCTGCCCGACCTGCCGATGGACCGGCTGGTGAATTTCTCCACCACAGTTTCGTGGGGTATCACTGACCCGCAACGCTTCCAGCAACTGATGGACGAAGCCAAGTCTCTTGTGACTGGAGGCTACTACCTCGGAGACAACTTATTCACGTGGTGCCGCAACAATTCTGCATTGGAAGACCCTGCCTTCATTCGTGCTCTTCAGACCAATGTCCAAAACTCCTCGGACGAAGCGATCGCTTGGCGGCGCTATCTCTTGGCATGCAGCGCCTCACATGCGATTCATTTGAACGGCGACTTTGTAGAGTGCGGCGTGTATTTGGGGACCGGCATTAAAACTGTGATTGACTACTTCGGCAAAGATCGTTTCGACAAAAAATTTTGGGGCTATGACACCTTTGACTACCACCCAACCAAAGGGCACGATTTCGAAGAGCAGCGCAACGGTTTGTTCCAGAAAGTAAAGGAAAGATTTGCAGAGTATTCAATGGTGCGCCTGATTCAGGGCCTGCTGCCAGAGTCCTTCCAACAAGGTTGCCCTGAAAGAATCTCCTTTTTGCACATCGACTTGAACAATGCAGAAGGTGAGATCGCCTCATTGGATCATCTTTGGGATCGTGTCGTCCCCGGAGGTTTGGTCATCTTGGACGACTATGAATGGGCCGGCATTTATCGCGAGCAAAAACGCGCAGAAGATAGGTGGTTCCAAGATCGAGGTTACCGAGTTTTCCCATTACCTACCGGACAAGGTTTCTTAATTAAACGTTGAACCACCCGCATCACGACTAAGCGGTTATTCATTAAGTTACATTCAGAGCGCCGCTTCACACTCTCGCACTTCCGTCCTATGTTCGTCATCATCGGCTACGTCGTCAGCATGGTCTGTATCTTCGGCGTGTACATCGTTCACGGCGGGAACATCCAGGTCATCCTGAAAGCCCTTCCCTTTGAGATGATCACCATAGGGGGTAGTGCCCTGGGCGCGTTTGTGGTCAACAACCAGCCCAAGGTGCTCAAGGCCACGCTCAAAGCGATTCCGCAGGCGCTCAAGGGAAGCAAGTACACCAAGGCACGCTACATGGAACTGCTGGCGATGCTGTACGAGATCCTTCAAAAAGCCCGCAAAGAAGGCCTGATGGCGATTGAAAAAGACGTGGAAGCGCCCCACGAATCCGAAATCTTCAAAAAATACCCCGTGGTGGGCAATGACCACCATGTGATCGAGTTCACCACCGACTACCTGCGCATGATGGTGTCTGGCAACCTGAACTCGCACGAGATCGAGGCGCTGATGGATGCCGAAATCGACACCCACCATGCAGAAGCCCATGCCCCGGTGGCGGCCATTGCCCGCCTGGCCGGCGCTCTGCCTGCGTTTGGTATCGTGGCTGCGGTGCTGGGGGTGGTGAACACCATGGGCTCGGTGGGGCAGCCCCCATCGGTACTGGGCGGCATGATCGCCTCGGCGCTGGTGGGCACGTTTCTGGGGATCTTGCTGGCCTACGGCTTCGTTGAGCCGCTGGGCGGCCTGCTGGAGCAAAAGACCGAAGATGCCGCCAAGGAATTCCAGTGCATCAAGTCCACGTTGCTTGCCAGCATGCAGGGCTACAACCCGGCCACAGCGATTGAGTTTGGCCGCAAGGTGCTGTTCTCCACAGACCGCCCCACGTTCTCAGAGCTGGAAGGCCACGTGAAGGGCAAGAAGTAAACGGATTGCGCTGTGGCAGAAAAGAAACTTCAACCCATCATCATCAAGCGCGTCAAGAAGGGCGGCCATGCCGCCCACGGCGGCGCGTGGAAGATCGCCTACGCCGACTTTGTGACGGCCATGATGGCCTTCTTTCTGCTGATGTGGCTGCTGGGCTCTACCGCCAAGGGTGAGCTACAGGGCATTTCAGACTATTTCAGTTCTCCGCTCAAAGTGGCCATGGCCGGTGGAGATGGTTCGGGCAACAGCTCCAGCGTCATCCCGGGTGGGGGCAACGACCTTTCGAAAGTGCACGGGCAGGTGCGGCGCTCTGATACAGATTCGGAAAAAGCGCGCCGCCAGAGCATTGACACTGCCAGAGCCGAGCGCGCCAAACAAGATGCCGAGCGCATCAAGACTTTGCAAGCCAAAATCGATGCGCTCATCACGGAAAACCCGCGCTTGAACGAATACAAGTCGCAAATTCGCATCGATGTGACGCCGGATGGCCTGCAAATTCAGATCGTGGACGACCAAAACCGCCCAATGTTCGACAGCGGTAGCGCGATGGTGAAGCCTTACATGCGCGACATCCTTCGGGAAATTGGCGCGGCGCTCAACGGTGTGGAAAACCGCGTGAGCCTTGCCGGTCATACCGACGCCGTGCCCTACAGCAACAGCGACCGTGGCTACAGCAACTGGGAATTGTCTTCCGACCGGGCCAATGCCACCCGCCGGGAACTGGTGGCGGCTGGCATGCCAGATGCCAAACTGGGACGGGTCGTGGGGCTCGCAGCCAGCGATCTGCTAGAACCAGACAACCCCCGGTCTGCCGCCAACCGCCGCATTACCATCACGGTATTAACGCGTGAAGCTGAAGAAAGACTCATGGGAAAAGGGATTCCCACCGTAACATCGACTGAACTGTCGATGGAAAAGCAGGAAAATCCCGGGGAGGGCAGGTAGACGTTACGCCTTGTCACAAAACCTGCCACACTTGACAATATCAGACATTTCGACCGAAAGGGTCCCACGTGACCACAGCCCTTCGCTTTCTCATCGTTGACGACTTCTCCACCATGCGCCGCATCGTTCGCAACCTGCTCAAGGAAAGCGGCTTTCCAGATGCCGATGAGGCAGAAGATGGCGTCGCGGCGCTCAACAAGCTGCGCAATGGCAAATTTGATTTTGTCGTCACCGACATCAACATGCCGAACATGAACGGCTTTCAGCTGCTGTCTGAAATCAAAAAAGACGACAAGCTCAAGCACCTGCCGGTTCTCATGGTTACCGCCGAGGCGCGCAAGGAAGACATCGTTGCCGCCGCCCAAGGGGGCGCTGCGGGCTACATCGTCAAGCCGTTCACCAAAGCCACTCTGGAAGAAAAAGTTCTGCTGATCCTCAAGAAAATGGGACTGTGAAGCCATGGACACGCCAGAAATCACCCCTGCGGAGGCGGCCACAGATGTCCATCACAAGATCGGACAGCTGACCCGGCAGCTCCACGATTCGCTGAACGAGTTGGGCTTTGCGGAAAAACTGCGGGGCTCCATGGGTGAGTTGCCCGATGCCCAGAGCCGCCTTTCCTACATTGCACGGTTGACCGGCGAAGCCGCCGAAAAAGTGCTCAGCCGTGTGGAACTGGCCAAGGCCCAGCACGACTTCATCGCCTCGGAAACCCGGCGGGTGGTGGATTCATTGGTCAAAGACCCGGTCGCCGCGGTTGCCAAGGGTGAAATCTTCAACTTCCTGACCGACGTGGAACGCGTCACGAAAGAAGCCGACGTTCACCTGACCGAAATCATGATGGCGCAGGACTTCCATGACCTGACAGGCCAGGTGATTGCCAGGGTGGTGAATCTGGCAGCAACCATCGAAGATCAATTAGTACAGCTGCTCATTCAGACGGCCCCAGCAAATGCCCAGGTCGTCGTACCCACGCCAGAGCCAGCCAAGCTGCAAGGCCCGGTGGTGGATCCCGAGAACACCCCGGACATCGTGACCGATCAATCCCAGGTGGACGATCTTCTCGCCAGTTTGGGATTCTGATCCTGGCAGCATTCTGCGATGCCTGAATAAGGGGCCCCAGCGGCCCCTTTTCCGCCTTTAGATTTCCGAGCTGCTTACGACAATGGCATGACCCAGCCGTCATGCCATCATGGACTCCAGCCAAGACAAAGAATTACCCGCCACGGAGCGCAAGCTACAAAAAGCGCGCGAAGATGGCCAAGGTGCGCGCTCGCGCGACTTGTCCCACCTGGCCATCCTGGGTGCAGGAGCTGCCAGCATTCTGGTCCTGGCACCCACGCTCATGGACCACTTGCAAAAGGCACTGAGCCAACAACTCGTGTTTGACTCGCGCACGGTCATGACACCCGGCAGCATGCTCGAACGCATGCAAGCCGTGGTCATGGTGGGGCTGGTCGCCAGCGTGGTGTTTGCCGTGCTGACCAGCATGGCAGCCGTCATCAGCGCCATTGGTGCGGGTGGCTGGATCTTCAGCACCAAGCCCATCACGCCGCAATTCAACCGCCTGAACCCCATCACGGGCTTCACCAACCTGTTTGCGAAGCAGCAACTGGCCAACGTGGCCAAGATGGTGCTTATGACTTCCATCCTGGCTTTTGTGGCCTGGAAGTACATGGGTAACAGCATCGAGAGCATTGCGATGCTGGTATTGCAACCTTCCACCAGCGCCATTCGCGCCATGGCCGAATGGCTCACCACCGGGGTCAGCATGCTGCTGCTGGTGGTTTTTCTGGCCGCCCTGATCGACATTCCGCTGCAGGCCTTCTTCTTCAAATCGGGCCTCAAGATGTCCCACGAAGAAGTCAAGAAAGAACACAAGGAAGCCGAAGGCGACCCCCACACCAAAGGCCGCATCCGCCAAAAGCAACGCGAACTGGCCGACCGTGCCAGCGTGGGCGCTGTGCCCAAGGCTGATTTTGTGGTGATGAACCCCACCCACTACGCCGTGGCACTCAAGTACGACGAAGCCACCATGTCAGCCCCCCAGGTGATTTCGCGCGGCACCGACCTGGTGGCCATGCGCATTCGCGATTTGGCCAAGGGCCACGACATTCCGGTGCTGCAGTCGCCCATGCTGGCGCGCGCCTTGTATGCGCACGCTGAGCTGGACCAACCCATTCCGGCCACCCTGTACACCGCGGTGGCACAGGTGCTGGCCTATGTTTACCGGCTCAAGGCAGCCATGCGCGGCCAGGGCCGCATGCCCGGCGAGCTGGTCGAACCGTACGTACCGCCAGAACTCGATCCACACAACAAGCTTTCGGCCCAGGCCAAAGGTGAATCTGCATGAACACCTCCGTCAACTACCTGAAATTGTGGGCGGGCAAGAACACCTCGGTTCTGCAAGGCATGTCCGCCCCCCTGCTGGTCGTGGCCATTCTGGCGTTGATGGTGCTACCCATCCCCGCATGGCTGCTGGACACTTTCTTCACCCTCAACATCGCCGTTGCCCTGATGGTGATGATGGTGGCGGCCTACATGATCCGGCCGCTGGACTTCGCAGCCTTCCCCTCGGTGCTGCTGCTGACCACGCTGATGCGCCTGTCGCTCAACGTGGCTTCCACCCGCGTGGTGCTGCTGGAAGGTCACACCGGCCCTGGCGCAGCAGGCGCAGTGATTGAGGCCTTTGGCCACTTTCTGATCGGTGGCAACTTTGCCGTGGGTCTCATCGTGTTTGCCATCCTGGTGGTCATCAACTTCATCGTGGTGACCAAGGGTGCCGAGCGTATTGCCGAAGTGTCAGCCCGCTTCACCCTGGATGCGATGCCAGGCAAGCAGATGGCTGTGGACGCGGACTTGAATGCTGGCTTGATTGACGAGAAGGAAGCCAAACGCCGCCGGGCCGAAGTGGCTGAAGAAGCCAACTTCTTCGGCTCCATGGACGGTGCCTCGAAGTTCGTGCGCGGCGATGCCGTGGCCGGTATCCTGATTTTGCTGATCAACATCGTGGGCGGCTTCACCATTGGCGTGCTGCAACACGGCCTCACAGCCAAGGAAGCCGCCGACAGCTACATCCTGCTGGCCATCGGTGATGCGCTGGTTGCCCAGATTCCTGGCCTGCTGATTTCCGTAGCCGCCGCCATGGTGGTGTCGCGCGTCGGCAAAGAGCACGACATGGGCCGCCAGATCGTGCAGCAGCTCTTCATGTCGCCCCGCGTGCTGGGCGTGACGGCCGGCATTCTGATCATGCTGGGGCTGATTCCCGGCATGCCCCACATCGTGTTTCTGGTGATTGGCACCGCGTTTGGCTATGGCGCGTGGACGCTGTACCAGCGCCAGCAAGCCCCCGCCGAACCCGAGGCCCCACCCGCACCACCCACAACCGATGGCGAAGCCACCTGGGACGACCTGCAGCCCATCGACCTGCTGGGCCTGGAACTGGGTTACCGTTTGATCTCGCTGGTGGACAAGAACCGCCAGGGCGACCTGCTCACCCGCATCAAGGGCGTGCGCCGCAAGTTTGCCCAGGAAGTGGGTTTCCTGCCCCCTGCCGTGCATGTGCGCGACAACCTGGAACTCAAGCCCAGCGCCTACCGCATTACCCTGCGCGGCGTGGTGGTGGGCGAAGGCGAGGCCTTCCCCGGCATGTTCCTGGCCATCAACCCCGGCGGCATCACCACGCCCCTGATCGGCACGCCCACCACCGACCCGGCATTCGGCCTGCCCGCCCACTGGATCGACGATCGCCAAAAGGAAGCGGCACAAATGGCGGGTTTTACCGTCGTTGATTCAGAAACCGTGATGGCGACGCATTTGTCACACTTGATGCAAGTCCAGGCAGCCAAGCTCCTCAGTCGCACCGAAACCCAGCAACTGGTGGAACACGTAGGCAAGCTGGCCCCCAAGCTCATCGAAGAAGTGGTTCCGAAAATGGTGTCGATCGCAACGTTCCAGAAAGTTCTCCAGCTGCTGCTGGAAGAGTCTGTGCACATCCGCGACATCCGCACCATCATCGAAACCCTGGCCGAGCACGCTGGCACGGTGTCCGACCCTGTGGAGCTGGCACGGCGCGTGCGCATTGCACTGTCGCCCGCCATCGTCCAGCAGATCTACGGCCCCACCCGCGAACTCAACGTCATCGCCATCGAGCCTGGACTGGAACGCCTCTTGGTACAGGCCTTGGGCAATGCCGCTGGTCCCGCGCTGGACCCCGGTGTGGCCGACATCCTGACCCAGAAGGCCGCCGAAGTGGCCCTGAAGCAGGAAGAAATGGGCTTGCCCGCCTGCCTGCTGGTGCCAGACCAAATCCGCAATGCCATCTCCCGCCTGGTGCGCCGTGTCGCCCCCCGCCTGCAGGTGCTTGCGCACAGTGAAATTCCCGAGACCCACACCATCCGGATTGGGCCCATTCTCAGAGGTGCATCAGCATGAACATCAAACGCTTTACCGCCCCCACCTCCCGCGAGGCATTGGCCAAGGCGCGCATGGCCTTTGGCGAGGGCACCCTCATCCTGTCCAACCGGCCCACCGCCAACGGTGTGGAAGTGGTGGCAACCGCTGAAGACACCCTGTCTGCGCTGGACAGCTCGGCCCAAGGCTCGGGCAGCCCCACACCACAAGGTGGCCGCGATTTCCAGGATTCGCGCCCCCACGATGACGACCGGCTCGGCGGCAAGAACAACCACCGTGCAGCACCCCGCGCTACACAGATGGCGGCCCCCGCCAGCCGCCACAACCCGGTGGAAGAAGACACCGAACAGCTGGCAATGAGCACACTGTCGTTCCAGGACTACGTGCGCGAGCGCATGCTGCGCCGCCGCCATGAGGCCATGAATGGCCCCTCCACGCCGCCCACCTTTGCCGAGCGCAGCCGCGACCAGGACCGCGACTTCCCCCGCGAGCGCCCTGCTGCCCCTGCCGTGGTGCGCCACAACCCGCTGCGCTCCATTCCCATGGACCTGCCCGAGCCCGCGCCACGGCGCAAGGCTGAGCCCGCAGCGGCCGCCATCTCCATGGCCCAGCAGCAAAGCCTGATGAACGAGCTGCACGCCATGAAGGAGATGATTGAGGACCGCTTCAACACCATGGCATGGCTGGGGCAGGCCAAGCAAAACCCCATCCAGTCCAACCTGATGCTGAAGATGATTCGCGCAGGTTACTCGCCCGCCCTGGCGCGCGCCGTGCTGCAGCGTCTGCCCGAAGACCTGTCCGCCGGCGACTCGGTGCGCTGGCTGATGGAAGTGCTGGAGCGCAACCTCAAGACCGACGAGCACGACGTACCGCTGTACGAGCAAGGCGGCATCTTTGCCCTGGTGGGCTCCACCGGTGTGGGCAAGACCACCACCACGGCCAAGCTGGCTGCACTGTGCGCCCGCGTGCACGGCCCTGGCAGCGTGGGCCTGATCACGCTGGACACCTACCGCGTGGGTGCCCATGAACAACTGCGCACCTATGGCCGCATGCTGGGCATCGTGGCCCACCTGGCCCATGACCGTGCCGCGCTGCAAGACCTGCTGGGTCTGCTCAGCGGCAAGAAGATGGTGTTGATCGACACCACCGGCGTGGCACCGCGCGACCCACGCAAGCGCAGCATGCTGGACGTGCTGGACCTGCCCCATGTGAACCGCCTGCTGGTGCTCAATGCAGGCTGCCACGGCGACACGCTGGACGATGTGCTGACCTCGTTCAAGACCGCGGGCTCGCAGCAGGCCATCCTGTCGAAGGTGGACGAAGCCGTGAAGCTCGGCCCCTCTATCGATGCCCTCATCCGCCACCAGATGGTGCTGCGCGGTGTGACCAACGGCCAGCGCGTGCCCGAAGACTGGGAAGCTGCCGAAGCGCACAAGCTCATCAGCGCCTCGATGCGTGCCCCCGTCAAATCCGCTTTCGACCCTAAGTCGGTAGAGTTGAACTACTACTTCTCGAACGCCCCTGAGGCCTTGAGCGAGAAAGGACTGGTTGATGCTTGATACCGGTTTTCACCAAGCCGCAGGCCTGAACAGCTTTACGCCCCAGGCGCAGTTGCGTGTGCTGGCGGTGGCCAGCCAGGAGCGTGCCTCCAGCGGCCTGGAAATGCTCTGGCAGATCTGCGCCAACCTGCAGCGCCTGGGATACCCGGTGGCGGTGCTGGACGGCACAGCGCTGGAAACCGATGAATCCCCCGGCCTCAGCCATCTGCTGCAAGCTCCCTGGAACGATGGACTGAATGCCAGCGCATCGGTCACTTCGGTGGCGGTGCTGCCCGCTGCCCGGGGCATGCTCCAGCTGCAACGCCAGGCCTACAGCGAGGGCACACCGCCTTTGCAGAGTCTGCAACCCTATTTCCGCGCCTACGGCATGCTGGTGCTGCACGCGCCTGCGGGCCTGCTGGCACCGTTGCTCACCCATACCAGCACCATTCCGCTGGCGGTGATGGAGGGTGGATCGGCCGGGGTGCTCTCTTGCTACAAAAGCCTCAAGCACATCGCCACGCACACGGGGTTGCCCTGTACAGTGGCGTCTGTGCTGCAAACCGATACACCCACGGAACGACGCAAAGTGCTGGGAGCCTTGCAAACGCTGCAGGACTGCGCCGACCGTCATCTGGGCGGGCGCGTGCGCACCACCACCGTGTCGGCCAATAACCCCCACGACGTTCAACGCTTGGCCTTGCAACTGCTGGAAAACGCGGGCACCATCAACGGGCCGTTGGGCACCCTGTCCTCGAGCAGTTTGAAGGGTTTTTCAGAAGTATCTGCACAACCCGTCCGGAGCCACTGATCTGTGATGTACACCGCCAAAGGCCAGCTCGATCGTGATGCGCTGATCCGCCAGCATGTTCCGCTGGTTCGACGGATTGCGCACCACATGATTGCGAAGCTGCCTCCCAATGTGGAGCTGGACGACCTGATCCAGGTGGGCATGATGGGCCTGGCGGAAGCCCTCTCGCGCTACGAAACCGCCCAGGGAGTGCAGTTCGAAACCTTCGCCAGCCAGCGCATCCGCGGGGCCATGCTGGACGAGTTGCGCGAGAGTGACTGGATGTCACGCAGCTCGCGCAAAAGCCAGAAAGACATCGAGCAGGCTGTGCACCGTCTGGAGCAAAAACTGGGGCGCAGCCCGCTCGAATCAGAAATCGCCGCCGAGATGGAACTGAGCCTGGCCGAGTACCAAAGCCTGCTGAGCAAAGTGCGCGGCACCCAACTGGTGTACCTGGAAGACATGACCCATGGCGGGGACGACGAAGACGGTTTTCTGGACCGCCACGTTGCCGACGCCGGGGCGGACCCGGCGGAGCTGCTGCGCGACCAGCGCCTGCGGGCCTCACTCGTCAACGCCATCAAGAGCCTGCCCGAGCGGGAGCAATACATCATGGGCATGTACTACGAGCACGACATGAACCTCAAGGAAATTGCCGCCGTGCTCGGCGTGACCGAATCGCGCGTGTGCCAACTGCACAGCCAGTCCATCGCACGCCTGCGCGCCAAAATGCGCAGCCACTGACGCCACCCCGCAGGGTTTGCAATAAAAATAGCTTCTAGCGCTTGATAGGCAAGCGCTGGAAGCTATTATTTTTATAGCAAACTATTCCAATTGAAATTGGCCCGCCGCGCGCCACAACTGCAGGTCGCCGGGGACGGGATACCCACGCCTGCGAAGTACAGGCAACGAACGCGCAAGAAACTCAGCCTGCCGAACGATAGATTCGCGCCACCGCGCCCGCCTTGCCCGGGCCCGCCTGGGGGTTGCCGTAGGTGGCCGACTGGGCGCTGCCCGCCTGGGGAACCACCACGGCGACTTGTCGGTCGGTGATCACGGATACACGGGCCAGGTTGTCACGCTGCACGGCCAGTTGCTGGCCAATGGCGGCCAGCCGTTTTTCAAACTGAGGGGGAAGCTGGGCGGCGGAAATGCCTTTGGATTGCTCCAGCACCCAGGTAAATCGAGCGGCTGCGTCGCGCAGCGCAGTGCTGGCGGTCTCCAGCGCAGGGGCATCCAGGGACAGCAAGGCCCCTGAAACTTGTTCGATGTGTTGCTCTACAGCGGTGAGGGCTTCTTCTAACGACATGGTGGAGATGCGCTAGCCCAAGCCCGATGGATCTGGTGCTCAGCCGCGCGAACGGGAAAAGATTTCTTGGGCGCCGGACAGCATTTTGTCTGCAATCACCTCAGCGTTGACCTTGAACGTGCCATTGCCAATCGCTGCGCGCACTTCGCTGACCCGCTTGGCATCAAATTCACTGGACGTGCGGCCGGGCTGTTCCAGTGCCCGGGCCGAGCCAGACACGGTGACAGGCACACCGGCGGCCGACGCAGCTGCAGCGCCTTTCGCCACCCCTTCGGCTGCTGGGGCTGGACTTTTGGCTTGCTTGGCAAGCCCTGTCTGCGCCAATGCGCCCGGGAGTTCCGGTTTTTGACCTATCTTCATCGCTCTCTCCACCACCCCGGTGATGTGGGGCTCAGTAGCAATGTTTTCGACCCGTTTTCGCAGGACTTTAGGTGTTTATGCGGGCAAATCCTCAAAGAGTGATAGTCACCGTTCCATCTTCGGAAACAATTCCACTCACTATCCGACCATTGTCCATTCTCACGCGCACAGTCTGCCCGACAGAGCCGGCAGACAGCGCTTGACCTGCAGAAGTCACAGCATAACCCGGGCCTTGGGCTGACACACGCACCTGGGCGCCGGCTTTGAACAGGCTGGGGGCTTTGACCATGGACTGGCGCAAGGCCTGCCCGGCCATCAATTGGCGCGTGGCCGTTTGGCCCAGCCATGCCTCTGGGTTTGCCAGCACCGGCGCAGCGTCTGCGGCCCAGTCGACTTCTGCCTGGGCAGCGTCATTGGCCGTCAGCACCGCGCCGGGGGCGACGTTGCCCGTAAGCACCCAGGCCGGGCCCCAGGCCTTGATGGTGACGGGCAGGAACACATTCCAGGCGGAACTGCCCTCCACGCAGCGCAAACCCAGCCGAGTGCGTCCCCACAGGCGCGAGCCTGCAGGCAGATAGGGTTCCACACGACTGCAAGGGGCCAGGCGCAGGCGGCTGTCCAGGGTGCCCACGCTCACCTCCATGCGCAGCGTGGCGCCGGGGGCCTGGTTGCGGGTCAGGGCGTCGTCCAGCCAGCGCTGGGTGAGCGCGCCGAGCTCCGCCGCCGGATCGGCCACGGCTTGCGCCTGTGCGGCGCCCGCAAAGACAAAAGCCGACAGGGCCAGCCAGGCACAACGAAAAAATGAAAGGGACGGCATGGTGAGCACTCTCCAGTAATGGCGCCAACCCGCTGCGCCGCGGTGGAATGGTTCGATGACAGCAGCCAAGCCCGGGGCAATCACGCAGTCAAGGTCGAGGGCGGCTTTGGCGGGCAAGGGGCCGCAGACCCATTCCAACGCCGTCACTATAGGACGGCATCGCAACCTGCAAAACCCGAAACTGCGCAGCCATTTCCGCGTTCTTCGGGCTTTAGAAAAAACCTGCCATTTCCATAATCGAACCACGCCAAAGCCCGCTCCGGGCCCAGGCGCCAAGCGATACAGGATGTGAGGCAACCATGCTTGACAAGATGACCAACCAGCTGGGTTTTCAGGGCAACGCGCTGATTTTGCGCGCCGAGCGCCAGCGCATCATTGCCAGCAACATTGCCAACGCAGACACCCCCGGCTACGTTGCGCGGGACTTTGACTTTGCCAGCACCTTGCGCGAAGCCACCAAAGCGCCTGCCGGCACGGATGTGAAATCCGTTCTGCACGGCGACAAGGGGCCCGCAGTCAGCACCGCCATCTCGGACCCCCGGCATTTCCGCGCCACCACCACCGGCTCGGGCTCGGCTTCCACCCTGGGCGGCCCCGGCAAGCTCGGCTATGCCGTGCAGACCCAGCCTGCGCTGGACAACAACTCGGTGGACCTGGACCGCGAGCGCGCGAACTTCGTGGACAACGCGGTGCGTTACGAAGCCACCCTGCGCTTCATCAACGGCAATGCCAAGACCATGCTCAGCGCCATCCAGGGCCAGTAAGCGCAAACACCACCCAACGAGGCACACCATGTCCATGTTCTCCATCTTCAATGTGTCTGGCAGCGCGATCAGCGCGCAGTCGCAGCGCCTGAATGTGGTGGCCAGCAATCTGGCCAACGTAGACGCCGTGGCAGGCCCGGACGGCAAGGCCTACAAGGCCCGGCAAGTGGTTTTCCAGACCACACCCATGGGTGCCGACAGTGCCGCAGGCGTGCGTGTGTCGTCCATCAAGGAAAGCGATGCGCCCGGACGCAAGGTGCACGACCCCGCGCACCCCCTGGCCGACGAGCAGGGCTACGTGAACCACTCCAACGTGAACGCCGTGGAAGAAATGGTCAACATGATTTCTGCCTCGCGCTCGTACCAGAACAACGTCGAGGTCATGAACACAGCCAAGTCGCTGCTCCTCAAGACTCTGCAAATTGGCCAGTAAAGAACTCGGCATCCAGGAGAGATTCGCATGATCATCAGCCCCACCCAAGCCACCGCTGGTACCACCACGGGCAGCACCAAGGCCTCTGACCCCAACACCGATCCGGCGGCAGCGCAGGACCGGTTTCTGAAACTGCTGGTAGCGCAGCTGAACAACCAGGACCCGATGAACCCTCTGGACAACGCCCAGATGACATCGCAAATGGCGCAGATCAACACGGTGACCGGCATCCAGCAGTTGAACCAGACCATGGCCAGCATGGCGGCGCAGTTCAATTCGCTGCAGGTCATGCAGGGCACCGCCCTGGTGGGGCGCAGTGTATTGACCGAAGGCTCCACCGTCACCATCGACGACAAGACGGGCAAGGGAGGCTTCGAGCTGGCCTCTGCCGCCACCAGTGTGAAGGTGGAGATCGTCAACGCCAACGGCCAGGTCGTAGATACCGTGGACATGGGCGGCCAGGGCGCGGGCCGGCACCTGTTCAACTGGGACAGCAGCAAATACGCAGGCTCTACCGATGGGCTGCGCTTCCGGGTCACGGCACTCAACGGCAGCACCCAGGTGGGAACCACCTCGCTGGCCCTGTCGAAGGTGGTCGCCGCAGGCGCCGAGGACGGCCAGCTGATGCTGAACCTGTCCAACGGCCAGGCCGTCCGCTACACCGACATCAAGGCCATGGTCTGACGACCGCCATTTCCCACGACCGCATCGAACACACCGCCCTCCCAGGAGAACACCATGAGTTTTCAACAAGGCCTCTCCGGCCTGAACGCCGCCAGCAAGAACCTGGACGTGATCGGCAACAACATCGCCAACTCCAACACCGTGGGCTTCAAGGCCTCGCGCGCGGAGTTTGCGGAAATGGTGGCTTCTGCCATTGGGTCGGCAGGCGGCTCCAGCGCCGGAATCGGGGTGGAAACAGCCAACGTGGCCCAGCAGTTCACCCAAGGCAATCGCAACATCACCGGCAACAGCCTGGACGTGGCCATCAACGGCAATGGCTTCTTTATGCTGAAGCTGCCGGACCAGACCCAGGCCTACACCCGCGCGGGCAATTTCAAACTCGACAAGGTGGGCAACATGGTCACCAACGATGGTGCCCAAATCCTGGGCTACGCCATCAATCCAGTGACGGGTCAGCGCGGAAACGAGCCTGTGCCTATGGTGTTCCCCACCTCTGAGCCCATCCCTGCCAAGAAGACGGAAAACATCGTGCTGGGCATGAATCTGGACGCAACCGCAGTTGGCGACCTCAAAGCCACGCCACCAGTACAACCGGCCCCCCGCTCCACCTACGGCACGTCCATTAACGTGTTCGACACCCAGGGTGTAGCCACACCGGTGAACTTATATTTTCAAAAGAACGGCTCCAACAGCTGGGAAATCTACGACAAGCTGAACGACCTCGAGGCCAACCCGCCAGTGATCGGCCGCTTTGTGGGCAAGATCGAAATGGACGGGAACGGGAACATCATTGGGATGACGCAGCCCACGGGGGAGCCAGATTCAAAAGGTAACTTCACCACAGGCACAAGGACAATCCGAAAAGCTGACGGTACCTTTGAGGAGTCTAAGGTGACATGGACATGGACAGAGGTCAAAGACACCTCGGTGACGCCAAATAAGACTATCGACTGGGTGGTGAATACTGAAACCTTCACTGTTAATCCAACGGCACCGACCACGTTCGAGTTCAAGCTGAAACTGCCGGTAGACCCCAGCAAGGCCAACCCCAACAACCCGCCGACGAAGTTCGACGTCAAGCTGGATCTGAGCAAGACCACCCAGTTCGGCGCCAAATTCGCGGTGTCCGAGCCGACGCAGGACGGCTATGCCTCCGGTGATTTGACGGGTATCAACATCGAAAACAACGGCATGATCATGACGCGTTACTCCAACGGCGTCACCCGTGCCGAAGGGCAACTGGCGCTGGCCAACTTCCGCAACACCCAGGGGCTCGCAGCCATCGGCGGGAACAATTGGGTCGAGACTTTCGAGTCAGGTCAGCCCAATAAGGGCACCGCCACCGATCGCAACTTCGGTTCGCTGCGCTCGGGTGCGCTCGAAGAATCCAACGTGGACCTGACGGCCGAGCTGGTCAACATGATGACCGCCCAGCGCGCCTACCAGGCCAACGCACAGACCATCAAGACGCAAGACCAGGTGATGTCCACCTTGGTGAACCTGCGCTGAGGCTGACCGCGCACCCGAGCTGAACACGAAAGAGCGCTATGGACCGCATCATCTACACCACCATGACAGGTGCCAACGCCGCTGCCCACCGGCAGTCGGTGCTGGCCAACAACCTGGCCAATGCGTCCACCAACGGCTTTCGGGCAGAGATGTCCACCTTCCGCTCGGTGCCGATGCAGGGCGACGGCTCCACCACCCGCGTGTTCGCGCTGGAAGCCACATCGGGCCATTTGAGCACCTCCGGCCCCGCGCAGACCACTGGCCGCAACCTGGATGCGATGGCCCAAGGGAATGCATGGTTCGCAGTACAGGGACTAGACGGCACAGAAGCCTACACACGCGCCGGTCAGTTTGAGGTATCGAACACAGGCCAGCTCGTAACCCCGCTGGGCTTGCAAGTTCTGTCGGACGGAGGTGCACCCATCGATGTGCCCCCGAATGCAACGATCACCCTATCACCCGACGGCACCGTATCTGCCAGGGTGGGCAATGAGCCGCCTGTAGCTGCAGGCCGCATCAAGTTAGCCACGGTCAATGCTGACAACCCAGTGCGGCGCGGCGATGACGGGCTGTTTCGGACGACCAACGGGAACGCAATCCCCGCTGACCCTAATGCCCGGATGCAGCCGGGCGCGCTGGAAGGCTCCAACGTCAACGCGGTGGAAAGCATGGTGGGAATGATCGCCGCCTCGCGCCAGTTCGAACAACAGATGCGGCTTCTGCAAACGGCCGAAACCAACGACAAATCGGCCGCACAGTTGCTCAGCCTCAACGGCTAAAGGAAAGGAACCCTTGCCATGATGAATTCCCTTTGGATTGCCAAGACCGGCATGACCGCCCAGCAGACCAACCTGGACGTGATCTCGCACAACCTTTCCAACGTCTCCACCACGGGTTTCAAACGCAACTTCGCGGTGTTCCAGGACCTGATGTACCAGAACCAACGGCAAGTGGGCGCTCAAACTGGGGACAACACTCAGCTGCCGACAGGCTTGCATGTTGGCCTGGGTGTGAATGTGGGCTCCATCTCGCGTAACTTCATGCAGGGAGCACTGACCAACACCGGCAACGCGCTGGACATTGCCATCAACGGCCAGGGCTTCTTCCAGGTCCAGATGCCCGACGGCACGACCGGCTATACCCGCGCAGGAAATTTCACGCGCAGCAGCACCGGCGACGTTGTCACAAGCGAGGGCTACCCGCTCGTTCCTGCGATCAACCTGCAGATTGGCGACACCCTTGACATTGGCCCGAACGGCCAGGTCTCGATCACCCGCGCTGGCGTCACCACCGCAGGGCCGCAAATCCAGTTGGCCAATTTCGTCAACCCGGCCGGACTGGAGCCGCTGGGCAACAACCTGTATCGCGAAACCGTAGCCTCCGGCGCGCCCGAGGCCGGCAACCCCCTGACCAATTCGCTGGGGGAAATCCGGCACAAATTTCTGGAGAACTCCAACATCAACGTGGTGGAAGAGCTGGTCAGCATGATCCAGACCCAGCGCGCCTACGAGATGAATTCCAAAGCCATCCAGACATCTGACCAGATGCTGGCCAAGCTGTCCCAACTGTAAGGAGCGCCAAGATGCCCCCCCTCCTGCGACTGACCGGCTCCGTGGCCCTCGCCCTGCTCGCTACCGGCTGCGCCACCCTGAACCCGCCGCCACCCGTGGACGTGCTGTCCACCGCACCGCCGATGCTGGCACCCGCCCAGCCGCGCAACGCAGCGCCTGCCACGGGCGGCCTGTTCCATACTGCCAGCTACCGGCCTCCGCTCGAAGACCAGCGCGCGCGCTTTGTGGGCGACATGGTCACCATCCGGGTTTTCGAGAAAATCAAGGCCAGCCAAAACAGCCGGTCGAACGTTGACCGCGACGGCAGCGTTGGCGGCGGTATCACAGCGCTCCCTCTGCTCGGTGCTTCCACAGCAGCAAAGATCGCCGGGCGCTCGGCCATGGAAGCTGGTTACAACAACGATTTCAAGGGCGGCGGCAATACGACCAGCGAAAATGAATTCGACAGCAAGATAACCACCATCGTCACCGAAGTGCTGCCCAATGGTCACCTCGTCATCACGGGTGAAAAGCAGGTGGGCGTGAACCGCAGCGTGGATGTGCTGCGGTTCTCGGGCATCGTCGATCCTCGCCATCTCAGCCGCGAAGCACAGCATGCAGGCAGTGTCATCGACTCGAAATACGTTGCCAACGTGCGCGTGATCTCGCGCGGCCTGGGCGAACAGGCCGATGCGCAGGCCATGGGCTGGCTGGCGCGCGCTTTCAACTCCATCACGCCGTTCTAAATGACTTTCCCGGTCACACGGTGGGTGCGTCTGGCCGCCATGGCACTGGCGCTGTGCTGCGGGCTGGCCACCGCGCAGGACCTGCGCGACCCACCAGAGCAGACCTTTACCGTCTGGCCGAACATTCCCGTGATCCGCGCATCCGACCTGGGCGACTATGGCCAAGACCGGAAAATTTTTGCCGACCTGCACACCGCCAAGGCCGACCCGGCCAAAACGCTGGAAGCGCTGCAGGCGGTGGACCAATTGCAGGCCCACCACGAGCGCATGGCGCTGGCACAGCTGGGTCGCACATTGAACGTGCAGTTCATTGGTGAGGTGGACAAGCAAAGCCGCCGCATCAATGGCGCGCGGCCCCGGTTGCGCTTCGAGTTTTCGGGCATCTCACCCGACGAGTTGCAACGTGCAGCCGTGCTGGATGCTGCGGCCAAGCAAGCCCTGCAGAACAAGGCGCGCAACGTGGCACTGGCCGCCTACATCAGCTACACGCGCCTGCAAGAGACGCTGGTACAGGCCACCGTGACGCTGGTGCGGCTGGGCACGGGTGCGTCACAAAGCTTCACCGTCACCGCCCCGGCGCAGGAGCTGGGTGAAGCGCTGGCGCGCGCCGTGGTGGACTACTTCAGCGGCACGCGCTTTTCCGCCCACCAGAACCCCCTGGGCGCAGCACAGTGGCTGCTGTCCGCGCCGGGGCATGCGGACCAGCTCGTCTCTCGCGACATGGCGCAGCGCTATTGCCAGTCGCAGCAGGCAGCGCTACCCACCGTGGACGAAATGGAAGCCGCCGAGGCCGCGGGCTTCTACGGCGGCGGCGTGACCCTGCGGCCCCACACACCCTACCACGTGCAGACCGGCCTGTACGACCCCGCTGACGATGCCGGCAAAGTGCGCCCCAACTACATTGCCAGCGTGCGCAACGGGTACTACTACTGCATCCGCAACCCGCTTCCAGCTGCCCAGGCGCAACGCCCGAGGAATCAAAAAAGATAGCTACTCGCGCTTGATGGATAAGCGCCAGAGGCCAATTTGGCTTGAAATCAAGCCCACTTTGTGACCCCAACAAGCGCCGGAAGCCGCCTCTTTTCACGCTTTAGCTGGCGGCACAGGTCTCCACAATGGAGCCATGAACTTCCTGCCTTTGTCCCGCCGCATTGCCTACCTGGCCGCACTCGCAATGCTGACCCTGGCCCTGCCCGCGCAGGCGCTGCGCATCAAGGAAGTCGCCGCCGTGCAAGGGGTGCGCAACAACCAGTTGTCGGGCTACGGACTGGTGGTCGGCCTGGACGGCACGGGCGACAAATCGGGCATGCCCATCACCGGGCAGGCCATGCAGAACTACCTGCAGCAGATGGGCATCAGCCTGCCGCCGGGCTCGGCGGCCCTCAAGCTCGACAACGTGGCCACCGTGGTGGTTACGGCCCAGCTGCCCCCGTTCGCGCAGCCCGGCCAGATGATCGACGTGACCGTGTCCTCCATCGGTTCGGCCAAATCCATCAAGGGCGGCACCCTGATTGCCACACCTCTGCGTGGCGCTGACGGCGAGATTTATGCCATCGCCCAGGGCAACTTGGTGGTGGCAGGTGCCGGTGCGACGGGTGGCCGCGCCAACACGGCAGGCGACCGCAGCAGCGTACAGGTCAACCACCTCAGCGCCGGCCGCATCCCTGACGGGGCGCTGGTGGAACGCTCAGTACCCACGCCGCTGCACGAAGGCGACACCATCACGCTGGGGCTCAATGCTTCGGACTTCCAGACCGCGCGCACCGTGGCGCAGGCCATCAACGCACGGCGTGGGCCGGGCACGGCCGAAGCGCTGGACGCACGCACCGTGCGCGTGCAGGCGCCGCCCGATGCGCATGCACGCGTGAACTTCATTGCCGAGCTGGAAGAGCTGCCTCTGCCCGAAACACCGCGCGCGGCCAAGGTGGTCATCAACGCCCGCACGGGCTCCATCGTGCTCAACCAGGCCGTCACCCTGGGCCCCTGTGCCATTGCCCACGGCAACCTGTCGGTGATCATTGACGAGACACCGGTCATCAGCCAGCCCAATCCGCTGTCGCGCGGCCAAACCGTGTCGGCGGTCAAGAGCGACATTGCCATCCAGTACGACGGCGGCAAGATAGTCAACATGCCGGCATCCCCCCTGCTGAGTGACGTGGTGCGCGCCCTGAACAGCCTGGGCGTCACACCGCAAGACCTGCTGGCCATCTTGCAGGCCATCAAGGCCGCTGGCGCTCTGAACGCGGAGCTGGAGGTGATCTGACATGGCCCTGACCCTGCCCTCGTCTGCCCCCAGCAGCGCCCGCCAGGCGCTGGCGGTGGACACACGTTCGCTCAACAACCTCAAGCTGGAAGCGGGGCAAAACAGCCCCGATGCGGCCAAGGAAGCCGCAAAGCAGTTCGAGTCGCTGTTCATGCGCGAGCTGATCAAGAGCATGCGCGAAGCCACCATGAAGTCGGGCCTGCTCGACAGCGCCCAGGGCGACTTGGGCTCGGACATGCTGGACCAGCAACTGTCGGTGCAGATGTCTGGGCAGCCTGGGGGCTTGTCGGAAGCGATTGCACGGCAACTCTCGCGCCAGATGGGTGTGGCAGAGCCCACCTTCTCGGTGCCTTCCACGCTGAGCCTGCCGCAAGTCACGGGCCGCGCTGGCGTGGCCACCAAGGGGGCAGTCAGCCCCATCAACACCACCACGCCCGCCCCCAAGGGGCGCGACGATTTTGTGCAGCACCTGAGCAGCACGGCCGAAGCCGTGGCCAAGGAAAGCGGCATTCCCGCCAGCTTCATGCTGGGCCAGGCGGGCCACGAAACCGGCTGGGGCCGCAGCGAAATCCGCAACAAGGATGGCTCCACCTCGTTCAACCTGTTCGGCATCAAGGCGGGCAAGGGCTGGACGGGCAAGGTGGCCGAGGTCACCACCACCGAATACATCAACGGCGTGCCCCGCAAGGTGGTGGCCAAGTTCCGCGCCTACGACTCTTACGAAGATTCGTTCCGCGACTACGCCCGGCTCATCACCGACCACCCCCGCTACGAAAAAGCCCAGGCCACGGCCCGGACTGGCTCTGCCGTGGCCTATGCCGCCGAACTGCAGAAGGCAGGCTACGCCACAGACCCCGAATACGCCAGAAAACTCAGCGGTGCCATCCAGAGCGCACTGCGGGCCCAGAAGGCGCAAGCATGATGGAAGCGGTGTAAATCATGGGACTGCTCAACGTCGGCGCTCGCGCCCTGATGGCCAACCAGGTGGCCTTGCAGACGGCTGGCAACAACATTGCCAACGTCAACACCCCCGGGTATTCGCGCCAGACCGTGGCACTGCAAACCGTGCAGGGGCAATTCTCGGGCGCAGGCTACATCGGGCAAGGGGTGGATGTGCGCACCATCTTGCGCAACCAAAGCGAGCTGCTCACCCGCCAGGCCGCAGCGGCAGGCTCGGTGAGCGCTGGGGATACGGTGCGCGCGCAGCGGCTGAGCCAGCTGCAGGAGATTTTCAGCGGCGGCCCCACGGGGTTGGGCGCCGCCATCAACGACATGATGAACGCGTTCTCGGACGTGGTGGCTGCCCCCACCGACCTGTCGGCGCGCACCCTGGTGCTCACACGCATGGACGAAACCGCATCGCGCATGCGCACCTCGGCCGACCGCATCAACGAGATCCAGTACACCGTGACCGAGGAGCTGAAGAACAGCGCCAACACCGTCAACAGCCTGGCCAAGCAGATGGCCGCGATCAACGAGCAGATTGCACGCGCCACAGGCAACGGGCAAACCCCCAACGACCTGCTGGACCAGCGCGAGCAGGTCATCCGCGAAATCAACCAGTATGTGCAAACCACGCAGATACCGGCGGATGACGGAACCATTGGCCTGTTCGTCGGCGGCAGCCAGCCCCTGGTGCTGGGCACCACAGCCACCGAGGTGGCGGTGGGCGACTCGGGCACGTTCCCGTCCAGCGGGCAGGTGAAGCTGCTCTTCACCCGCCCAGGCTCCCCGGCGATTGAGCTGGACGAGAACATGCTCGGGGGCGGCAGCATCTCGGGCCTGCTCCGGTTCAACAACACCGATCTGGCCGAAGGGCGCAACCTGCTGGGCCGCATGGCATTGGCCATCGGCACCACCCTGAACTACCAGCAGACGCTGGGGCTGACGCTGGACGGCGTGGCCGGCAAACCCCTGTTTGCCACCACCGCCAGCGTGCCGGGCCTGACACTGGGCACCGCCGTAGGCTCCATCAGCTTCACAAACTCTGCCAGTTTTTCGCCCACCGAGTTTGCAGCGTCAGATTACGAAGTGCGCTTTGATGCCGCCGGCGTGGGCGGGCAGGTGGTGCGGCTTTCAGACGGCGAGACCACTCCGTTCACCAACATCGCCACCCTGTCCACCACGCAGATCGACGGGCTGACTTTCAACTTCACCGCCACGGGCACCGCCAACGAGCGCGTGCTGTTCAAGCCCTTCGGCACGGCGGCCAGTGACATGAAGGCGCTGGTGTATTCGCCCCGCGATCTGGCGGTTGCCAATCCGATCAATGCCGCCATGGGCACGTCCAACAGCGGCACGCTGCAGCTGGCCGGGCTGCAGGCCACGGGCATCACCTGGAATGGCGGTACGGGCCAGGCGGTCAACTCGGGCATCGGCGGCCTGTCAATGCCGCCCAGCCCGGTGCCACCTGCCACCACCGGTGGTGGCGTGGTGCTCACCTTCAATGCCAGCGGGCAATTCACGCTCAGTGGCAACGCCAACCCGCCCATCGACATGGCGGCCAACCCGCCCCAGTTGCTGGCAGGGCCGCCGTATGCCTACACCTCGGGGCAATCCATCCACATCGATGGCTGGTCGATCAACCTCAAGGGCAGCCCCAAGGCGGGTGACACCGTCACCATCGGCAACGCAAAAGACGCCCAGTACGGCGACAACTACACCCGCAACGCCGGCAACGCCACAGCGCTGATGAATCTGCGTGACGTGAAGATGTTCGACGAATCCACCCTCAGCGACGGCTACGCCAGCGCCATGGCCCAGGTGGGCACGCGCACGCAGAGCGCGCTGTTTGCCTCCGATCTGTCGAAGTCGATTGCCGTGAACCTGGAAAACGACCGCACGGCGGTGTCGGGCGTGAACCTGGACGAAGAAGCCGCCAAGCTGCTGCAGTACCAGCAGGCCTACCAGGCATCGGCCAAAATGCTGCAAATTGCGCAGAGTGTCTTTGACACGCTGATCCAGAACCTGGGCCGATGAGGCCGCCTCTGATGCACTCCGAAGGAGTCTGACATGAGCAATACGATCTTTCGCGTTGGCACGGCCAACATGTATGACAACGCCATCCGCAACGTGTCGGCGCGGCAGACCTCGCTCGTCAACCTGCAGGAGAACCTGACCTCGGGCAAGCGTGTAGTGCGTGCCAGCGACGACCCCGTGTCGGCCGCCCAGGCCGAACGCGCACTGACCCGCATCAGCCGCATCCAGACCGAGCAGCGCGCCCTGGAAAACCAGCGCAACGCGATTGCCCAGGCGGAATCCACCATGGGCGACGCCATCAGCCTGGTGCAGGAAGCCCGCCAGCTCATGGTGAATGCTGGCAACGGCGCGCTCAGCAGCAGCGAGCGCGCCACCATCGCCAACCAGTTGCAAAGCCTGCGCGACCAACTCACCGCCGTGGCCAACCGCACCGACACCAACGGCATCCCGCTGCTGGGGGCACTGGGCAGCGCGCAGTCGCCCTTCATGGGGCCGCTCAACAGCACGCCGGACTATTTGTTTGCAGGCCAGGCAGGCCAAACGGCCAGTGATGGCGTCACGCTGCCCAACACGCTGGACGGTGACTCCGCCTTCATGTTCGATGCCGAGCGCGACGGCAGCTTCCATGCTGCCATCACGCCGGGCACCAGCACCGTCATCGTGCCTGGCGCCACCACACCCAGCGTGCCCGCCATGGGCCAGCCCAACCGGGCATTGACCACCTCGGCCATCACCGTGGCCGAAGGCACCAACTTCAACAAGAACCCCGCCACGGGGCTGGCCTACACCTACAGCGTGAGTTTCTCCAACGTCACGCTCGACCCCGCCACCAACACCCTGTCTGCCACCTACAACGTCAGCAGCACCGACCCTGCCTTCGTGCCCCCGGCAGCACAAACGCTCAACCCGATCAAGATCGGCGAGAAAGGCGAATTCAACATCAACGGCCTGCCGCCAGGGATGTCGATGAAAGTCACGACGCTGCCCACCAAAGCGCTGGACGGCACCATCACGCTCTCGCCCGCCAACGGCGACACCATCAACATCTCGCCCCAGGCCAGCGTGTTCAGCGTGATCGATAAAGCCATTGCTGAGATCAAGGCGGCCCCCAACTCCAACGTGGCGGCCCAGGCCATCAGTCAGGCGCTGGCAAATGTCGATATCGGGCTGGAGCGCATGAGCAACATCCGCAGCTACGCGGGCGAGCTGCTCAACCGCGCAGACCGTATCACCGGCGACCAGGAAAAGCGCTCCGTGCAGCTCGAATCCGACCGTTCGCGGGCCGAGGATCTGGATATGATCAAAGGCTTTTCGGACTTCCAGAACCAGCAGACGGGCTACAAGGCCGCGCTGCAGGCCTATGCGTCGGTTCAGAAGCTTTCGCTGTTCAACTACATCGGCTAGCGTTCCGCCCCGCGCAGCGCGCCGGGCCCCAGATGCCAGCCGCACCGCCTGAGAGCACATGGTCCAATCCGTCCTAGGCAGTCTGATTCTGGGCTACCGCCCCTTGTGGAACCGCGCCCGCAAGCTGGCTGGCGTGCAGCTGTATGTGCACAACGAATCCTCCCTGCTGGTAGACGCAGGCCACCTGCTGCGCACACTGGCAGAGTTGTGGTCGGCCAGTTCTCCGCCGCTGCTGATCTCGCCCCAAACGCACCAGCTGCTCTCCAGCCTGCTGGAAAGCGCGCCGCGCGGCAGCCCGTGGATTGAAGTGCGCGGTGATTGGCTGAACGATTCAACCATCTTCAATCAGGTGCGCGCAGCCCATCGGCGGGGGCTCAAGCTGGTGTGGCGTGGCGAGATTGCCAACCTGCCACCCGCCGAAGTGGCGCGCTGCTTTGACAACAGCCTGCTCACCCTGCGCGCCGAAGACGCGATTGCCGCTCTGCAGCGCGGACCACAACAGCCCGGCACACCCAAGCCACCACCGCGCAACATCAGCCCCATCCTGGCAGGGCAGATGTACGAGAACGTGGCCAGCCGTGCCCTGATGGAGCACTGCCTGGACAACAACGCGCTGGCGCTGGCCGGCTGGCCCACGGAAGACGTGCTCTACAGCATGCGGCACACGCCGCAGCAGCCGTCACACGCGGTCATTCACCGGCTGATGAAGGCCATCGACAACGAGCAGTCGCTGGAGACGTTTGAAGACATCATGAGCGAGGACCCGATCCTGTCCTACCGCTTCATGATCTACACCAACTCGGCGGCCCTGGGCCTGCGCACCGGCATCGACTCGCTGCGCCGGGGCATGGTGATGATGGGGTACGAGTCCATCAAGCGCTGGCTGTCGGACCAGCTGCCCCACTCCTGCACGGAGCCCAACATGCAGCCCATCCGCGAGTCAATGGTGATGCGTGCGCGCCTGACCACACTGCTGCTCAACCCGGGCGTGGAAAACGAGCTGCGGCGCGAAATTTACCTCTGCGCACTGCTGTCGCAAATGGATGAACTGCTGCGCGAGCCCCTGGGCACGATCCTGCGCCGCATCCCGCTGTCGGAACGGATCTACGACGCGACGGTGCTGCACACCGGCCCCTACGCACCCAGCCTGCAAATGGCCTGCGCGCTGGAACACGACGACGCCAGCGTGATCCGCCGCCTGTGCGAAGAGCACGAGATGGACCTGGAGGAGGTCAACCGCGCGCTGCTGCGGGTGCTGTCCGATCTGGAAGTGGAACGCCCGGCCCCTCCCCGTTGAGGGGTGTGACCCAGGCTGATCTGCACCGATCTGCCCGCAGCCCGCACCCACTACTCCAGCACACCCGGCTGGGTGACGAGATAGCGCTGCAAGGCCGCAATGGCCTGCCGCACCTTGGCGGGCTGCGCATCCCGCTGGGGCGTCACAGCCCAGATATCCAGGGTGCCCATGGTCCACTGCGGCAACAGCCGCACCAGGCGGCCCGATGCCAGCGCGTCCTGCACATCCAGGCTGCCCATCAGCGCCACGCCCAGGCCCGCCTCGCACATCTGCTGGATGGACAACTGGTTGTTGCTCACAATGCGCGGCTCCACCCGCAGGCTGCGGGCCGCGCCCTCGGGGCCCCTCAGGTCCAGCAGCAGGCCCGCCCCTTCGCGTGCAAAGCCCAGCCAGCCGTGGGCCAGCAGGGCGTCTGGCGACTCCGGGCTGCCGTGCCGGTCCAGATACTCGGGCGCGGCGCAGAGCCACCACTCCAGCGCCCCCAGCCTGCGTGCCGCCCAGCTCGAATCAGCCAGGCGGCCAAAACGCACAGCCAGATCCACCCGGGCGTTGATGAGATCAATGGGAGCATCGTCCACCACCAATCGCAGCCGCAACGAGGGGTATTGCGCCAGCATCGCGCCCAGAGCCGGGGAGACATGCCGCGCAAAG
Source organism: Acidovorax sp. IB03 (assembly GCF_016406015.1). Lineage (NCBI taxonomy): Bacteria > Pseudomonadati > Pseudomonadota > Betaproteobacteria > Burkholderiales > Comamonadaceae > Acidovorax > Acidovorax sp. IB03. Next base: position 54,797 of record NZ_JAEFCH010000011.1, read on the forward strand.
CCCACGGTGGCCGACATGCGCAGCTCGCCACTGGGCGCATCGCGCGCGGCCGCCAGCTCGGCCCGCGCCTGCTCGGCCGCCGCGCACATGGCAGCACACTGGGCGTGGTAACGCTGGCCCGCCTCGGTCAAAGCCAGTTTGCGGGTGGAGCGGTGCAGCAGCGTCACGCCACCCTCCCGCTCCAGTTGGCGCACCTGCTGGCTGACTGCTGACGGGCTCATGCCCAGCACCCGGCCCGCGCCCGTCATCGAACCATGCTGCACCACACTGGCAAACACCGCCATCCGCTTGAGATCGTCCAACACATCCTCCTGCCGCAGTGAGCCTGTTCAAAAGCTTGATTTTGAAGCAGCGCTTCAAAGACAAAGCATTTTCAACCCTCTACCGCAATCGCAGCATCAAAAATAAGCTTGCAGCATCTTCACTCCCCTTGCAGGAACACACCATGCACATCGCACTGATTGGCGCCACCGGCTTTGTAGGCACCGCATTGTTGAATGAACTGCTGCAACGCGGCCACCGCGTGACGGCCCTGGCCCGCGATCCGGCCAAGATCCCCTCGCGTGAAGGCCTGACCGTGGTGCAGGCCGACGCGACAGACGCCGCGCAGGTGGCCCAGGCCGTCCAAGGGGTGGACGCGGTGGCCAGCGCCTACAACCCAGGCTGGACGCATCCCGACCTGCACGACGAATTTCTGCGGGGCAGCCGCGCCATCACGGCGGGCGTCAAGGCCGCTGGCGTTCAGCGCCTGCTGGTGGTGGGCGGCGCAGGCAGCCTGTATGTGGCGCCAGGCGTGCAGCTGGTGGACACCCCCCAGTTCCCGGCCGAATGGAAAAACGGCGCACTGGCCGCCCGCGAAGTGCTGAACCTGCTGCGCCAGGAATCCACCCTGCAATGGACCTTCCTCTCACCCGCCATCCTGCTGGAGCCCGGCGAGCGCACGGGCCACTACCGCCTGGGCACGGAATCCCCCCTGATGAACGGCGACCAGCCCGGCAAGATCAGCGTGGCCGATCTGGCAGTGGCCATCGTGGACGAGCTGGAGGCTCCACGCCACCTGCAGCAGCGCTTCACCGTGGCGTATTGACGCTTGAATTGCTACGTTATTGATAGCTGCTTGCGCTTATAAATAAAGCGCTGCAAGGGTGTTTTGTTCAAAAAAACCGCACCTGGGTGGCGAGAAAGCCTGCAAAAGGCACCGAGGCGACGGCCATCCGCGCGCCAAGCGCCTGTTTCGCGGCTCTGCGCTCAGCCGCTCACTTCATCGCTGCCACCACCTGCTGGAAGATTTGCCAGAAGGCCGCTTCCTGCGTGGTGGCAAAGTTGATGCGCATAAGCGTGCTGGGTTTGCGCTCGGCATGGAACAGCGCGCCGGGGGCCAGCAAGTAGCCCTCGTCCAGCATGCGCTGGGCCAGGGCATCAGTGTCCACGCCCGTATCGACCCAGCCGAACAGGCCCACCGGCTCTGCCGCAAAAGTGCAGCCGGCTTGCAGCGCCAGCTTGACGCTGCGTGACCGGGCGGCATCCAGCCGGGTGCGGATGCGCTCGGCATGGCGGCGCAGCTGCCCTTGCTCAATGCACAGGGCCAGGGCTTTTTCCAGCAAGGCAGGGGTGGTGAGGGTGGCCAGCAGCTTGGTGTCGAGCAGGGGCTCCACCAGATTCGGCGGGGCCGCCAGGTAACCAATGCGCCAGTTGGGGGCAAGAATCTTCGCGAACCCGCTCACATAGATGGTGCGCTGCAGACCATCAAGCGCCGTGAGGCGCGTGGCGTGCTCTGGCGCGATGTGGCTGTAGGTGTCGTCCTCCACCACGTGGAAGTTGTGCTGGTTGGCCAACTGCAGCACGCGGTGGGCGCTGCCCGGGCTGAGGCAGTAGCCCGTGGGGTTGTGGAACACGCTCACGCTCACGTACAGCTTGGGCTGGTGCACTTCGCAATACCGGGCCATCACCTCCAGGTCTGGCCCGTCAGCGCGACGCGGCACGGGCAGGATGCGCATACCGAGGGCCGCCAGCCGCGCAAACTCCACCGCCCAGCCAGGCTCCTCCACCATCACCGGGTCACCAGGGCGCAGCAGCGTGCGGCTCACGATATCGAGCGCGTGCGTGGCCCCCACGGTGGTGATGATGTGCTCTGGCACCGTGTGCACGTTGAGGGTGGAGAGTTTTTTGGCCAGCAGGCGGCGCAGGTGCGCATCGCCCAGCGGCTCGCCGTACTGCAGCGAAAAATCTTGCAGGCTGCGCGAGTTGGTGACCTTGCGCACCGCAGCGGGCATGAAGGTGGACTCCAGCCACTCGGACGGAAACACGCCCATGCCGGGCTGCGGCTTGTCGCTGATCTTGTGGAACATGCCGCGGATGAGCGCCGTGGCGTTGACGGGCGACACGCCCCGCCCCGCGCGCCCGGCGGCGCGCGCCGCAAACCAGTGGGCGGTGCTCCAGTTGGGGGCTGCGTTTTCCAGGGTCGGGTCCGCGGTGCGGGCATCGGCCCCGGCGGCGGTGTCCGCGCCGCCGCTGTCGCGCACGAAGAAGCCCCGGTTCTTGCGGGCCTCCACCAGCCCCAGCGCCAGCAGCTGGTCATAGGCCGCCACCACGGTGGACGGGCTCACGCCGTTTTGCTGAGCGCACTGGCGCACCGACGGCAGGCGCGCGCCCGGGGCCAGCAGCCGATTGCGGATGCGCTCGGCAAAGCGCTCCGACAACTGCTCGGTCAGCGACTGGGTGGACGACTTCATCAACATGGCGGGTCTCCGGGCAAGGCGCTGTGCCGTGTACTGGCACAGCCAACAATACAGTTTGCATACTGCGCTGCTGAACTGTATGGGTAGTGTATCGGTACATCCGATTACATTGGACAGCCATACTCCCGCGCAACACCCGCCCGCACCGCCTATTGCATGAGCACCGCCGAACTCACCGCCCTTTTGCTGTTTTGCACCGCCATGAGCTTTTCGCCGGGGCCCAACACCACCTTGTCTACCGCCCTGGCCGCCAACCTGGGCCTCAAGCGCGCCCTGCGCTTTTGCCTGGCCGTGCCCACGGGCTGGACCCTGCTGATGCTGGGCAGCGGCCTGGGCCTGGGGGCCCTCATCACCGGCGTTCCCGCGCTGCGCTGGACGGTCACGCTGATGGGCGTGGCCTACATGCTGTGGCTGGCCTGGAAGCTCAGCCGCGCCGGGCAGCTTGCCGAGGTGGACGGCAGCCGCCTGCAGGTGACCTTCTGGCAAGGCGTGGGCCTGCAGTTCGTGAACATCAAGGCCTGGATGCTGGCCCTCACGCTCAGCGCGGGCTGGGTGGTCAACGCAGCCGGGCAGCCGGCCACCAACCCGGGTGAGCGCCTGGCCATCATCTGCTGCGTGATGGTGGCGTTTGCCTTCAGCAGCAACTTTGTCTATGCGCTGCTGGGCTCCCTGCTGCGCCAGTGGCTGTCGCAGGGTGCTCGCCTGCTGTGGTTCAACCGCGCCCTGGCGCTGGTGCTGGTGGCCACCGCTGTCTGGATGCTGACTCTATGAACACGCCCTCCTCGCACCGCGACCGCACCCTAGGCCTGTGGCTCGGCGTGCTGGGCGTGGCGATCTTCGCCGTCACCCTGCCCGCCACGCGCCTGGCCACCGGCACGTCAGAGCAACCCCAGCTCTCGCCCTGGTTCGTCACCGTGGGCCGCGCCGCGCTGGCGGGGCTGCTGTCGGCGGTGTTTCTGCTGGCCACGCGCTCGCCGCGCCCTCAGCCGCAGCAGTGGCGGCACCTGGGCTGGGCCGTGCTGGGCAATGCGCTGGGCTACCCGCTGCTGCTGGCGTTTGCGCTGCGCAGCGTCACGGCCAGCCACGCGGCCGTGGTAACGGCGCTGCTGCCGCTGGTGACGGCGGCCGTGGCCGCGCTGGTGCTGCACCAGCGTGCGCGCCTGGGGTTCTGGCTCTTCGCGGTGCTGGGCAGCCTGCTGGTGGTGGCGTTCTCGCTGCTGCGCGGCTGGCAGCAGGGCCACGGCCTGTTCAGCCTGGAGGCGGCGGATGCGCTGCTGGTCGGCGCGGTGGTGGCGGCGTCCGTGGGCTACATCCACGGCGCACGCATCACACCCGCGCTGGGGGCCGAGCGCGTGATCTGCTGGGTGTGCCTGATGGCGCTGCCCGTCTCCCTGCCCGCCACGCTGTGGCTGTGGCCCAGCCATCCCGTGGCGCCCTCGGCCTGGGGTGGCTTTCTGTATGTGGGCGTGTTCTCGATGTGGGCCGGCTTCTTCGCCTGGTACCGGGGGCTGGCCCTGGGCGGCGCCCTGCGCGTGAGCCAGACGCAGCTGCTGCAGCCCTTTCTTTCCATCCTGGCCGCCGCCGTGCTGCTGGGCGAGTCGCTCGACCTGGTCACCCTGGGCTTTGCCGTCGCCGTTGTCGCCACCGTGGTGGCGGGCAAGCGGTTTTCCTGACATGGCCCCGATACCATTGCATACAACACCTACCTGGAGATCAATGACATGACGAACTGGACCCTGGCGCGCCGCGCCGAGCGCATGAACCCCTCGGTCATCCGCGAAATCCTGAAGGTCACGGAAAAGCCCGGCATCATCAGCCTGGCTGGCGGCCTGCCGTCGCCCAAGACTTTCCCGGTATCAGCTTTTGCCGAAGCCTCGGCCGCCGTGCTGGCCAACGATGGCCCCGCCGCCCTGCAGTACGCAGCCAGCGAAGGCTTTGCGCCCCTGCGCCAGGCGATTGCCGACTTCCTGCCCTGGAATGTGGACCCCGATCAGATCCTGATCACCACCGGCTCACAGCAGGCGCTGGACCTGATCGCCAAGGTGCTGATCGACGAAAGCAGCCGCGTGCTGGTCGAAACGCCCACCTACCTGGGTGCCCTGCAGGCCTTTACGCCCATGGAGCCCACCGTGGTGGCGGTGGCCAGCGATGACGAAGGCGTGCTGATCGACGACCTGAAGGCCAAGGTGGGCACAGGCGCCGACAAGGCACGCTTCCTGTACGTGCTGCCCAACTTCCAGAACCCCACCGGCCGCACCATGAGCGACGCACGCCGCGCCGAGCTGGTGAAAGCTGCCGCCGAGCTGAACCTGCCGCTGGTGGAAGACAACCCCTACGGCGACCTGTGGTTCGACAACCCGCCACCCGCACCGCTCACGGCCCGCAACCCCGAGGGCTGCATCTACATGGGCTCGTTCTCCAAGGTGCTGGCCCCTGGCCTGCGCCTGGGCTACATCGTGGCGCCCAAGGCCGTGTACCCCAAGCTGCTGCAAGCCAAGCAGGCCGCCGACCTGCACACCCCCGGCTACAACCAGCGCCTGGTGGCCGAAGTGATGAAGGGCGGTTTTCTCGACCGCCATGTGCCCACCATCCGCGCGCTGTACAAACAGCAGTGCGAAGCCATGCTGGCCGCGCTCGACAAGGAAATGCAAGGCCTGGGCGTGCACTGGAACCGCCCCGATGGCGGCATGTTCCTGTGGGTGCGCCTGCCGGAAGGCATGAGCGCCATCGAGCTGCTGCCCAAGGCGGTGGAGCGCAATGTGGCCTTTGTGCCCGGCGCCGCCTTCTATGCCGACAACGCCGACCAGCGCACGCTGCGCCTGTCGTTCGTGACTTCGACGGTCGAGCAGATCGCCACCGGCATCGCCGCGCTGGCGGCTGCCATCCGTGAGCACAAGGGCTGATCCAGCATGCTGAGGCTTTGGGGTCGCCTGTCGTCCATCAACGTGCGCAAGGTGGTGTGGGCCGCGCAAGAGCTGGGGCTGCCCCTGCAGCGCACCGATGCGGGCGGGCAGTTTGGCCTGGTGCGCGAAGCAGCATATTTGCAGCGCAACCCCAACGGCCTGGTGCCTCTGATGGAAGACGACGACACCGGCCTGGTGCTGTGGGAATCCAACGCCATCGTGCGCTACCTGTGCGCAAGGCATTCGGCAGGCAAGCTTTACCCTGAGGAGCTGCCCGCCCGCTTTGTGGCCGAGCAGTGGATGGACTGGCAGCAGACCACGCTGAACCCCGCAGGGCGCGATGCCTTCATCCAGTGGATACGCACACCGGCCGCGCAGCGCAACAGCGCGCTGATTGCGGCCTCGGTGGCCGCCACCGAGCCCCTGCTGGACCTGCTGGAGCAGCACCTGGCCCGCTCGCCCTTCATGGCGGGTGAGCACTTCACCATGGCAGACATTCCCATCGGCTGCGAAATGCACCGCTGGTGGGGACTGCCGCAGGAACGCCCCGCGCGCCCGGCGCTGGAGCGCTGGTACCGCACCGTCAGCACCCGCCCCGGTGCCAGAGGGGTGCTGGACCAGCCTCTGGCGTAAGCTGTCGTAGCCACCACGCCCACGGTGAACGGAGCGACCCCCATGCAGCAACGTCTTTTTCGTCAGATCGACGTCTTCAGCCACCACCCCGGCTTCGACAACCCGGTGGCCGTGGTGCTAGACGCGCAGGGCCTGAGCGACGCCGACATGCGCCGCTTTGCCGCCTGGACCAACTTGTCGGAAACCACCTTCCTGATGCCCCCCACGGCAGCGGGCCATGCGGCCGGGGCCGACTACCGGCTGCGCATTTTTTCGCCCAGGGGCGAGCTGCCCTTTGCCGGCCACCCCACGCTGGGCACCTGCCGCGCCTGGCTGCAGCAAGGCCACACGCCGCGCGTGCCCGGCCTGGTGGTACAAGAGTCTGCGCAGGGCCTGGTGCAAATCGAACACCGGGGCGACACCCTGGCCTTTGCCGCACCGCCATTGCAATGCAGCAAGCCCAGCCCGGCCTTGGTGCCGCTGGTGGCCAGCGCACTGGGGCTGCGCCCCCACCAAATTCAAGCGGCGCAATTGCTGGACAACGGCCCGGTGTGGTTGGGACTGCTGCTGGACAGCGCTGACACCGTGCTCGGCCTCACGCCCGACCATGCCCGCCTCAAAGACCTGGGCCAGGACGTGGGCGTGATCCACATCGCCCCCGACGCGGGAGACAACCCAGAGCGCCCCGGCGCCGTGGTGCGCGCCTTCGCCGCCCCCATGGGCAACCCGGAAGACCCGGTGACCGGCAGCCTCAATGCCAGCCTGGCGCAATGGCTGATTGCCGAGGGCCTGGCCCCCACCCGCTACCTGGTAGCGCAAGGCGAATGCCTGGGCCGTGCTGGCAGGGTGTACATCCACCAGGATGGGCAGGGACAGGTCTGGGTGGGCGGCCACACCGTGACCTGCATTGAAGGGACTGCGCTGCTGTGACGTCTGTCCCAATCAACACACTGAACGCTCCCCCCAGCGGGTGAGACCCACGGGGCCTTGGCCCCGCCCACAACGATTGGCATGGCCCCCGCTCAACAGCAGGCCAGCCCCTGGCGTGCGCCGCTTTCCGTTTTTTCCAGGAGTTTTCCCCATGCACCACCGCCCGTTCCAACAAGTTGATGTGTTCACTGCCACCGCCTACCGTGGCAACCCTCTGGCCGTGGTGCTGGACGGCACAGGCCTCTCCACCGAGGAGATGCAGCAGTTCACCCGCTGGACCAACCTGTCTGAGGCCACCTTTGTGCTGCCCCCCACGCCCGAGGGCCGCGCCGCTGGTGCCGACTACCGCGTGCGCATCTTCTACCCCGCTGGCGAACTGCCTTTTGCCGGACACCCCACGCTGGGCACCTGCCACGCCTGGCTGAAGGCGGGTGGCCAGCCGCAAGTGGCGGGCCGCATCGTGCAGGAATGCGGCGTGGGCTTGGTCAACATCCGCCAGCAGGGCGATCTGCTGGCATTTGCCGCGCCACCGCTGCGCCGCAGCGGCCCGCTGGACGAGGCCGACGTGGCCCTGATTGCACGCGGCCTGGGCGTGGCGCGGGAAGACATCGTGCAGCACGCCTGGTGCGATAACGGCCCCGGCTGGCGTGCCGTGCTGCTGGCCAGCAGCGCGCAGGTGCTGGCGCTCAAGCCAGACGCTGCCATCCTCGCCGGGCTGGACGTGGGCGTGGTGGGGCCTGCAGCAGGAAGCGGAGCCTCCGCACCGCGTGGCAAGGTGGGCGTGGTGGGCAGCAGCGATGCGGACGGCATCGCGTTTGAAGTGCGCGCCTTCTTCCCTGGCAACAACGGTCTGGCCGAAGACCCCGTGACCGGCAGCCTGAACGCCGCACTGGCCCAGTGGCTCATCGGCGCGGGCCTGGCCCCCGCGCAGTACGTGGCCAGCCAGGGCACCTGCCTGGGCCGCGCGGGGCGTGTGCATGTGCAGCAAGAGGGCGACACCATCTGGGTGGGCGGCCACAGCGTGACCTGCATGGCGGGCGAGGTGCTGCTGTGAAAGAGACCACCACCGCACAAGGCCCCTGCGTGGACCACCTCGTGGTGTTTGCAGCCGATCTGGCCGGCGGCATGGACTGGTGCCAGCGCACGCTGAGCATCACCCCCACGGCCGGTGGCGAGCACCCGCTGATGGGCACGCACAACCGCATCTTCAACATCAGCAGCCCCCGCCACCCTCGCGCCTATCTTGAAATTATTGCTATAAATTCAGGAGCTACCAGCGCTTTACCAGCGGGCGCTAGACGCTGGTTTGATATGGATGATGCAACGCTGCAGCAGCAGGTAGCGCAGCACGGGCCGCAGCTCATCCACTGGGTGGCCAGCGTGCCTGATGTGGCCGCCAGCCATGCCGCGCTGACAGCACTGAGCATTGAGCGTGGCGCAACCATCACCGCCAGCCGCCCCACGCCGAATGGCCTGCTGCAGTGGCAGATCACCGTGCGCGAAGACGGCCTGCGGCTGATGGACGGCTGCCTGCCCACGCTCATCCAGTGGGGCGCCACACACCCCTGCGACAGCCTGCCTGCCAGTGGCGTGCAACTGCAGCAGCTCACGCTGCAGCACCCGCAGGCGGCCACCCTGCGGGCAGCGTGTGAAGCCATCGGTGTGGCACCCCATGTCGCCATCACTGCGGGCGATACGCCCCAGCTCGCGGCGCAACTCACCACACCGCGGGGCCCCGTCACCCTGTCGTCATTCACCCCCCAGAAAGCTGCCGCATGAACGCCCGCATCGACCCATCCCCCTTGCTGCCCACCCTGGCCGACATCGAAGCCGCCGCCCAGGTGGTGTACCGCGACTTTGCCGCCACGCCCCAGTACCGCTGGGGCCTGCTGAGCCAGCGCCTGGGCACCGACTGCTGGCTCAAGCACGAGAACCACACGCCCGTGGGTGCGTTCAAGATCCGCGGCGGCCTGACCTACTTTGACCAGCTCGCCCAGCGTGGTCGCTTGCCCCAGGAAGTGATCAGCGCCACCCGCGGCAACCACGGCCAGAGCATGGGCTGGGCCGCGCGCCGCCACGGCGTGGCATGCACCATCGTCGTGCCGCGTGGCAACTCCATTGAGAAGAACGCCGCCATGCGCGCGCTGGGCGTCACGCTCATCGAGCACGGCGACGATTTTCAGGAAGCGCGCGAGCACGCCATGCACCTGGCACAGCAGCGCGGCGCGCACATGGTGCCCAGCTTCCACCCTGACCTGCTGCGCGGCGTGAGCACCTACTGGTGGGAATTTTTGCGCGCCGTGCCCCAGCTTGACGTGGTGTACGTGCCCATCGGCCAGGGCTCGGGCGCATGCTCGGCCATCGCCGCCAAGCTGGCACTGCGGCACCCCGTGCGCGTGGTGGGCGTGGTCAGCAGCCACGCCACCACCTATGCCGACTCGCTGGCCGCAGGCAGCGTGGTCGAGGCCCCTGTCACCACCCAGCTGGCCGACGGCATGGCCTGCCGCGTGGCGGACCCCGAAGCCCTGGCCGTGCTGGCCCCGCACATCGACCACATCGTGCAGGTGAGCGACGCCGAAGTGGCCGCCGCCATGCAGGCACTGTTCACCGACACCCACAACGTGGCCGAAGGCGCAGGCGCTGCAGCACTGGCGGCCGCACTGCAAGAGCGAGAGTTGCTCCAAGACAAAACCGTGGGCCTGGCGTTGACGGGGGGCAACGTGGATGCGTCGGTTTTCGCGCAGACCCTGCGAACGGGCCATTGAGCAAGTCACGAAGAGCTGGCAACAAAAAAAGAGGCATAGCCCCCTTTTGATTTGGCTTGCGCAGTCATCGCAGCAGCATGGCAGTCACTTGACTGGCGGGCGGCATTGTCCGCCTTGCCTTGCGCTTCAGTCACCTGCTCCAGGTCGGCGCCACCCACCATCAAACCTACTTTGATGAACTGGCGCATGAAGTAATTTTTGCCTGCCTCAAAAAAGAGTTCGAGCTTGTTGGGAGAGAACTCGGATTCGGTCTCCACGGTGCGCGTCTTGCCGCCGTCGACCGGCGTGTAGAAAAACACATCGGGTGCGCTGACGCCCACGCAATTGCCGTCAACCCGCAAATCCTTGCTCAGAGCCTTACCGAGCACGCTGTTGCGATACAGGTAAGCGCCAGTTTGGCCTTCGGGAGGCAGTTGGAATTCTTTGGCCTTGGCCGACTGCTCTTTGGAAGCCATATTGACCGAAGCGCAGCCAGGCATCCGTGTTTTCAGTCGCTCCAGTGACAAGCAGTGGAAGGGTTTGTTTTCAAAATCCCCCCATGGGAACCCTCTACCTCGTGCGCCACGGCCAGGCCTCGTTTGGCGCTGATGATTACGACGTGCTCAGCCCTCGCGGACATGAGCAGGCGGTGCGCCTGGGCGAGTACTGGCGCGGGCGGGGCATGGCGTTTGACGCGGTGATGACCGGCACGCTGCGCCGCCACACCGAAACCTTGCAGGGCATTGCCCAAGGCCTGCAGACGATGCCCGAAGTGACCCGCTGGCCTGGCCTGAATGAATACGACAGCCACGCGCTGATCTCGGCCATCCACCCCCAGCCCCTGGGCCCTGCCGACACGCCCGAGCGCTACCGCGCGCACTTTCGCATCCTGTGCGATGCGCTGGCACAGTGGATGGCGGGCGTCATCAGCCCCCAGGGTATGCCCAGCTGGGAAGAGTTTTCAGGCGGCGTGCGCGCCGTGCTGGACCATGTGCGCCACCACCACGCTGGTCAGAACGTGCTGCTGGTGAGCAGCGGCGGCCCCATCTCGACGGCCGTGGGTGAGGTGCTGGGCACGGCGCCGGAGGTGACGATTGCGCTGAACATGCGCATCCGCAACAGCGCGGTGACGGAGTTCTCCATCTCGCCCAAGCGGCTGATGCTGCAAACCTTCAACACCCTGCCCCACCTGAACGAGGTGGAGCACGCGCCCCTCATCACCCACGCCTGAGGGCTGAAAAACATGCCGGAGCGCTGACCCCCGGACGAGTCCATCACAGGAGCGGCCTTGCACGGTGTACAACCGGGGCATGAGCCCTGTCGCCCCCTCACCCTTGATTGAATTACGCCTGGAGCCGGAGCAACTGGAACTGCACTGGCTGCCCTTGGCTTCCGATACCACGGCAAGCGCCAGCAGCGCGGAGCCGTACCGCGTGGCCCTGGGTTGGCAGACCGTGGCCCGGGCGTTTGGCCTGCGCATGCCCACGCCGCTGTCGCTGGAAAACGCCATCGCCACCGTGGAAGACGCGGTCATGCCGGCCAGCCGCTGGCTGGCACAGCCCCCTGCACGCACAGCCCCGCCGTTCACCCTGCACACGCGCAGCCCATTGCTGCGCGAGGTGGCAGAGGTTGCAGGCGTGGCGCTGTGCACGCCACCCGCCCGGCTGTCACGGCAGGCCGTGGAGAACCTGTTCAATCGCCTGTCCGACCAGATTCACCGCCCTGGCGCCACCGATACTGCCCTGCCCCAGCGCGCGGAATGGGCGGCCGCGCTGTTGATCCTCCGGGAAGCGCTGCACCACTGGGGCGTGGAATGGGTGGAGCTGGGCTGAATCAGCGTGCTTTCATTCGCAGCAACCTTCGCCACCAATTGCTATCAAATAAATAGCTTCCAGCGCTTTACAGAAAATCGCTAGCAGCCTATTTGATTCATACCCCAGCATCTCGCACCGTGTCCAGCGGCAACGCCGCCACCTCGGCCAGCAGCGCCGCCAAGGCCGCGCCCGCCGCCTGTACCACGGCCCGGCCTTTGTCGGCCGTGGCAGCATCGGCCTGGCCCACAGCGCCGCTTGGGTGGTAGTCCTCCATCGCCCAACCCATCTTGGCGCTTTTGCCGTTGCCCAAAATGGCAAAGCGCTCGGCCCGGTCTTGTGAGGTGGATCGGAAATTCTGTGCGTGCTCCATGTGCACGGTGCCGGGCGCCAGGTGCAGCATCATCGACGTTTCAATGTCGCCCGCATGGATGCCAAAGCGGTGCTCTTGCGCGCTGAACAGGCCCTGCACCTCGGGCGGCTGGGGCAGGCTGAACCAGCTGGCGCTGTACACCAGCAGACCGTGGCGCTGGCGCAGCTCGCGGGCCACAATGTCCATCACCGCCACGTTGCCGCCGTGGCTGTTGAAGATCAGCAGCTTCTTCACCCCCGCCCGCGCCACGCAGGCGCCAAGCTCGGTCCACAAGGCGATCACGGTGGCAGGCGAGAGCGTGAGCGTGCCGGGGAAGTTTTCATGCTCGGTGCTCAGGCCGATGTTTTGCGGCGGCAAGAACAGCGCAGGCACATCGGCCCTCAGGTGGGGCAAGGCCGCGTCGATCACGCCCTGCAGCAGCGTGGCGTCCACCGACAGCGGCAGGTGCGGGCCGTGCTGCTCCACCGCCGCCACCGGCAGCACTGCCACCACCTGTGCGGCCTGGCCGGTGCTTTGCAGCGCGGCAAAGTCGCGGGTGGAAAGGTCGGCCCAGAAGCGGGACGGAAAGTGGTGCAATTCAGTCATGATCGTTTGCCATACGCTGCAAATGTTTGACTGCGCGCTCCAAACTTGGGGAGGAAGATCGCGCACGCTCCACACTCCAGTGGCTTTTCACAAATGCGCATAGGTGAATGTTGTATCCCGAGCCTTGCCGAAAAGGATTGCTACGCGAGACAGCCTCCTCCCTTATGTACCGCTGCCTGGATTTAGATAACGCCACCAATACGGCAGCCTTAGCATCCAAGACATCATCAGGCGATCGAGGCAACCTGCGTTTATCGACCTGTAGCCCTAGCGCAAAGCCTTCCTGATCTGCCATGAGCCAGCTCTCTGCTTCGTTGACGGCCAGCCGTACAAGCATGTTTTTGTGACTACGTGCCGGGACATTCTTTTGGAGCCACTGCTTCACGCACTGCCCGTCAGTATCTGCAATACACAGCACTGGCTGAACAAATTGCGCTTGTTCCGAATACCGCGGCAAAGCAGGAATCAGCTTTGTCACGCCTTTGGTATCAATGGCAGGCCCCGCCAAAGACCAACCCGGAAGGGCTGCGGCCACCAATTTTTCACCTAGGGCGCAGCAAAGAGCATCCTCACCCACCACCAAAATACGCTTCACGTCCACAACCCCAGCTGGTCGACTCCTTGTGGCCGCGTCTTCGGCAGCAAGACTTCTGCAGGGGTCAGCCCATGCTGCATTTGTTCCTGTTCACCAGAGTCAGGGGGGCGAATCGTCGAGCCATTCTCTCCGGGGACGATGAGCAGGGATTGGCTGTCACCATCCACGTTCTGCAGAAGAATGTCACTGTGGGTGCTGATCAATACTTGTCTTGCAGAGCCCCGTCGTTTGCGATCACGCAAAACGCGATCAATCAACAAGGGAATGTGCGCAATGATGGCGTCGTTCAGAGACTGCTCAGGCTCCTCCAGAAGCAGAAGCCCTCCAGACTCCTGCAGAGCCCACAAAAGGCCGATCAACCGCAGAGTCCCGTCAGATAGCTGGTTCTCGCGCTGCCATGAACCGTGGACGCGCCAATGGGTGAAGTTTGCCTCTAAGTGCCAAAGGCCAGACAGGGGGTCTTGCTCAAAGCGTAGCTCCGAAAACAGCGGCACTGCACTGGCCAAGGCCTTCTGAATCCGCCTCAGGCGCGCATCGCGGGTCTTCTTGGGTGTTTGCGCAATACGCTGCATCAGCCCTTGCCCAAACGGGTCGCTCTCTGCAATGCGCGCGCCTATCTCGTCACCGTGCTTTAACAACTGGGGGACAAGATGCAAATAGGTGGAGGCTGCAAAGAACTCTGCCAACGGCCGGAAAGACAGGTTGCTGCCAATTTGCTCCAAATGGGTTTGGGTCAAACGCTCGGGATCTGATTGGTCGCCTGCATCCGGGCGGCTGAGCAAGATCTGGCCGTCCTTCTCTACCCGCTCCTCTGAAATCAACACACGCTGTTGTCCCTTGCCCTCGGATTTCAAACCTAATACGTAACGCCACTGCGTTGACTGCACACCGCTGCCATCCACCAGCTCTACCTCGATACGCACTTCAGGATCACGGCGTGCGTGCAAGCTTCGCAACTTGGCCAGGCCATCTCTGTCCTTGACCGCTTTCTGTACCCCACCGCCATCGGTTTGGGCCACGGTGCGCAGGAATCGAAACACTTCCAGCAGATTGGACTTGCCGGACGCATTGGCACCAAGGACGTGCGTACGCGCAGCCAGAGGCACGTCAGCTTCACGGAAATTGCGCCAGTTCTTAAGCTTCAGGCGTGTAATCTGCATTAACCATCTCCCAAACACATTTGTGTTGAGCAACGATCTTATTCGCACGGTATTCATTCATGACCCAAGACCTCTTCCGCCAAGACGCCTACCTGCGCGAATGCAGCGCCCACATCACCGCCGTGACCGAAGCGGGCATCGTGCTGGACCGGACGGTGTTCTACCCGCTGGGCGGCGGCCAGGCGGGCGACAGCGGGGTGCTGGTGCTGGCCAATGGCACCGAAATCGCCATTGCCGACACGCGCAAGGGCAAGAACGCCGAGGGCCAGCCCACCAATGGCATCGTGCATGTGCCAGCACCGGGGCAAGAAGCCCTGCTGGCCACGCTGACACCTGGCACCACCGTCACCGCCCGCATCGATTGGGAACGCCGCCACCGCATGATGCGGCTGCACACCACCAGCCACCTGCTGTGCCATGTGGTGCCCCAGCTGGTCAATGGCTGCTCCATCACGCCCGACTACGCCCGGCTGGACTTTGCGATGACCGACCCGCTGGACAAAGAGCAACTCACCGCCGCCATTGCCACACTGGTGGCGGCGGCCCATCCGCTCACGGTGGCGTCGATCAGCGATGAGGAGCTGGATGCCAACCCCAGCCTGGTCAAGAGCATGAGCGTGCAGCCGCCCCGGGGCACGGGGCGCATCCGCACCATTCGGATCGGCGGCGAAGGCGATGCGCCATTGATCGACCTGCAGCCCTGCGGTGGCACGCATGTGGCCAACACGGCTGAGATTGGCGCCATCGTGGTAACCAAGATTGAAAAGAAAAGCGCCACCACCCGCAGGGTGGTGTTGGGCTTTGTCCCATGAGCGCAGCGAACAGCGCTTTTCTTTGGGGTGCACTCATTGGCGCGCAGCGCCGGTGGGGGCACACCAAAAGCTGCACCATGTCCGCCACCACCCGCAGGGTGGTGCTGGGCTTTGCCCGCTGAGCACGATCCACATCTGGATACCTTGAAAGCCTGAGGCCAGGCCAGCCCCTGTTACCTTTGAGTACCCTGCTGCGTTGAACCCAGCAACGGGCCGGCACCCACGGTGGTGTGCCACGCCCCAGCCAACTTTTTTGTTCTGACCTGCCATGCCAGCCCCCCTGCGCGCCCTGCTCGGCCACCCCCAACTCACCCGCCTGCGGCAAAGCCGTTGGTTCAAGCCCGCCACACGGGCGCTGGCCGCACTGCTGGGGGTATGGGCCCTGTCGTGGCTTTCCGTGCCTGCCCTGGTCAAGGGGCCGCTGGAGCGCCTGGCCAGCGAGCAACTGGGCCGCACGGTCACTGTGGGCTCACTCGACTTCAAGCCCTGGTCGCTGGAACTGACGTTGCGCGACATTACCGTGGCCGAGGCCAAAGGCGCTGAGGGCCAAGCACAACTGACCATCGGGCGCGTGTATGTGGACGCCGAACTGCAGTCGCTGCTGCGCCTGGCGCCGGTGGTGGATGCCTTCACCGTGGAAAACCCCGTGCTGCGCATCACCCACCTGGGCCAGGGCCGTTATGACGTGGACGATGTGATTGCCAAGCTGACGGCCCCCAAGGACGACACAAAAAAAGCCCCGTCAACCGAGCCCGCGCGACTGGCGCTGTACAACCTGCTGCTGCAAGGCGGGCGCGTGGACTTCACCGACAACACCGTGGGCAAGACGCATTCGGTGCAGGACCTGCTGCTGTCAGTGCCCTTCATCAGCACGCTGTCCGACAAGAAAGAAGTGCGCGTGGAGCCCCGGCTGGCCTTCACGCTGGAGGGCAGCCGTTTTGACTCGTCAGCCCAAAGCACGCCGTTTGCGCAAACCCGGCACGCCGACGCCCACATCCGCTGGGATGACCTGGACCTGGCGCCCTACCTGGGCTACCTGCCGGCCAGCCTGCCCATTCAGCTCAAGGCGGCCACGCTGGACGTGGACGTGAAGCTGGCTTTTGAGCAGACACCGCGCTTGGCTGTGAAGCTTTCGGGCCAAGTGCAGACCCGCGATGTGAAGATGACCGACCGCGAAGGCCAGGACCTGTTGGCCTTTGATCGCCTGACGGTGGACATGGCCGATGTGCGCCCGCTGGAGCAAGTGGTGGACCTGGCCCAGGTAGAACTGCTCAAGCCCGTACTGCACGCCCAGCGCGACGCCGCAGGGCGGCTGAACCTGGCACAACTGGCCGGTGGCCCAGCGCCTGCATCACCCCCGAAGGAAGCCGCCTCGCAACCCGCCAAGTCATCCACCAAAGCCGCCGTGCCCTGGGCGGTGAGCGTGGCGCGCGCCAGCGTGCGCGATGGCACGGTGCACTGGGCTGACCAGACCACCCAGCCCGCCGCAGCCTTGCAGGCACGCAGCCTGGGCCTGGAACTCACTGGCCTGGCCCTGCCGCTGCAAAAGCCTGTGGCCTTCAAGGGCGCCCTGGTGTTGCCCGATACCAATGCAACCAACGCCGCCGTGCCCCCCACCCGGCAGACAGGCAAAGCCAAGGCGGGTGCAGCCAAAGTGGTGGCCGCGAAGGCAGACACACCTGCGGCTCCTGAAGGCAAGCTGGCGTTTGAAGGCGAAGCCACTACCCAAAACGCCCAGGTGCAAATCACCACCGAGGCGCTGGCGCTGCAACTGGCGGCGCCCTATATGGCGCAGTACCTGGAGCCCACGGTGGCCGGCCAGCTCACCGGCACGCTGGGCGTGCAATGGCAAGCCCCACCCGCAGACAAAAACGCCACAGGCCTGACGGTGACCGCAGGCCCGCTGGCGCTGAACCAACTGGCCCTGCGCCAGGGCAACACCCACCTGGCAAGCCTGAGCAAGCTGGAAGTCAAGGGCCTGCAGGTGCCGCTGGACGAGCGCACCGTCACGTTGGAGTCGCTGAGCCTGAACACCCCCAAACTGGCCGTGGAGCGCGGCAGTGACGGGCGCTGGATGTTTGAGCGCTGGACCAAAACCCCGTCCACACCGAGCGAGACAACAGCAACGAGCCAGACCGCCGCCCCCTGGGTGGTGCGCGTGGGTGAGTTGGCCCTGCAAGGCGGCGCTGTGGCCTTTGCCGACAACGCCCAGCCCCGCCCTGTGGCGCTGGAGGTATCGGCCCTGGACGTGAGCGCCAAGAATCTGGCCACCGACAGTGGCAAGCCCGGCGCGTTCTCGCTGAGCGCCCGCGCGGCGGCAGGCAAGGGCAACGCCAAGAGTGCGGCGGGCAAGATTGACTACCAGGGCACGCTGGCCCTGCAGCCGCTCGCCACCCAGGGCAAGCTGGACGCTACCCGCGTGCCCTTGCATAGGCTGGACGGCTACCTGGCCCAGCAGTTGGCCATTGAACTGCTGCGCGCCGATGTGGGCTTTCGGGGGCAGGTGGCGTTTGCGCAGTCTGACAAGGGCGCCAGCCTGAAGCTGGCGGGCGACGCGGCCATTGAAGACCTCAAGGCCAACAGCACCGCGGCATCCACCCCCATGACCGAAGCGCAGGTGGGCGAGGAACTGCTGGCCTGGAAGAGCCTGAACCTGCGCGGCCTGAGCGTGGCCACCGCCCCTGGCACCGCCCCCAAGGTGCAGGTGGGCGAGACCAGCCTGCAGGACTTTTTTGCGCGCATCACCATCAACGAAGCCGGTCGCATCAACCTGCGCGACATCGTCAAAGGCGAGCCGCAAACCCCACCGGTAACGGCAGCTACGGCTGCGGCGTCAGCTCCCGTGCCAAGCGCCTCGGCTGCTTCAGCCACGCAGCCCGTGCACACCGCGGCGCGCGACCCGCTGGCACCCGTGGTGCAGTTTGGCCCCATGAGCCTGGTCAACGGCAAGGTGCTGTTTTCCGACTTTTTCATCAAACCGAATTACTCGGCCGACCTGACCGAGCTGACAGGCAAGCTGGGGGCGTTCTCGTCCGAAGCGCCGGGTAGTGAGCCCCAGCTGGCCGCACTGGAGCTACTGGGCCGCGCCGAGGGCTCCGCCTCGCTGGAGGTCACGGGCCAACTCAACCCCCTGACCCAGCCGCTGGCGCTGGACATTGCAGGCAAGGTGCGCGACCTGGACCTGCCGCCGCTTTCGCCCTATTCGGTGAAGTACGCAGGCCACGGCATTGAACGCGGCAAGCTCAGCGTGGACGTGACCTACAAGGTGCTGCCCAACGGGCAGCTGACGGCCAGCAACCGCATCGTGCTGAACCAGCTGACCTTTGGCGAGCCCGTGGCAGGTGCGCCCAACAGCCTGCCCGTGCGCCTGGCGGCTGCGCTGCTGGCCGACCGGCGCGGCGTGATCGACCTGGACCTGCCCATCAGCGGCTCGCTGAACGACCCGCAGTTCCGCATCGGCCCGGTGATTGGCAAGATCATCCTCAACCTCATCGGCAAGGCGCTCACCTCCCCCTTCAGCCTGCTGGCCAGCGCCTTTGGTGGGGGTGTGGAAATGAGCAGCGTGGCCTTTGCCCCTGGCAGCGCCACCCTCAGCCCCGAGGCGCAGCAAAACCTGGGCAAGGTGGCCAAGGCCCTGATGGACCGCCCCGCCCTCAAACTGACCGTGACCGGCACCGCCAACCTGGAAGCGGAACGTGAAGGCCTGCAACGCGAACGCCTGCAGCAACTGGTGCGCGCGGAAAAGCGCCGCGCCCAGCCGGACAGCACCGAGCCCGTCACGGCCGACGAGTACCCCGCCATGCTCAAGGCCGCCTATGGCCGCGCCAGCATCCCCAAACCGCGCAACCTGGTGGGCATTGCCAAAGACCTGACGGTGCCCGAGATGGAAGCCCTGCTGATGGCCAACCAGCCCGCCACCGAAGCCATGGCTGCCGAGCTGGCCGCCCAGCGCGGCCATGCCATCCAGAGCTATCTGGCCGCGCAAAAGCTGCCCGCCGAGCGCCTCTTCCTGGCCGCCCCCAAAACTGGCAGCCAGGTGCCCAAGGGTGCACCCCAGGCAGAGTTGAGCCTGGCGACGCAGTGAGAAGCTCCCCCTGAGTCGCCTGCGGCGCCTTCCCCCTCTCTCGCTGCGCGGGAGGGGGACGCCCCCGGCGCGGCGGGACGGCGCGGCCGGCGTAGGCCCTTGCGCGGGGGCACTGGTACTGGCGCCGCGCCAGTTTCCACGGGCTTGGGGGCTCCGAGCACAATGGCGCATTGAGAATCGAAACCATGGCGGGGCCGGAACCAAACCCGTTCTACCCGCTCCCACACTGCACCATGCCTTCACGCCTGTTCCACCGCCTTGCAGTCACTCTCTTTTTTATAGCTTCCAGCGCTTTATGGACGGGCGCCAGCGCCCAATTTAGCTCCAAATCCACCAGCCAAGGCAACAGCACCGTCACCACCCCCCATGTGCAGGCCGAGCTGGTCGCCCACGCGCCGCAGGGCGTGCGCCCGGGCCAGCCGCTGTGGCTGGGCTTGCAAATCACCCACCAGCCCGACTGGCACACCTACTGGAAGAACCCCGGCGACTCCGGCCTGCCCACCGAGCTGACCTGGCAACTGCCCGCAGGGCTGGATGCGGGCGACATCGCTTGGCCCGTTCCGCACAAAATCGCCATCGGCACCCTGGCCAACTATGGCTACGAAGGCACCGTGCTGCTGCCCGTGCCAGTCACCGTGACCCAGACCTTCGCCCCCGGCCCATTGGCCAAGGACGTTACCGTGCAGCTCAAGGCCTCATGGCTGGTGTGCCGCAAGGAATGCATCCCCGAAGAAGGCAACTTCACCCTGCAATTGCCCATCCAGAGCACCACCGCGCTGCACAGCGCCGCCTTTGATGCGGCCCAGAAGGCGCAACCCCAGCCGCTGGCAAAGCCGAGCGCGCAGCAACAAGCCCAGGTCGATGGCGATGCGTTGCAGGTGCGCGTGGCTGGCCTGCCCGCCGCGCTGCGCGGCAAAACGCTGGACCTGTTCCCCGAAATGCCGGAAGTGCTGCACAACGCAGCCGAAGGTACGCAGCGGTGGGAGGGCGACGTATGGACCGCCCGCATCCCGCTGGCCGAGCAACGCAGCAACAGCCCCAGCACCCTGCCCGTGGTGCTGGCCGAGCGCGTGCAAGGCAGCACCCTCCGCCCCGGCTATCGGGCCGATCTGACCGTGCAGGGCCCCTGGCCGGCAGTGGCCGCCAAGGCCAGCGTGTCGCCCGCACTGGAAGCAGCGCTCAAGGCCAATGCGGCCCTGGCGGGCAGTGGGCTGCCCCCTGCGGCACCCTCAGGCGCATCCAGCCTCACGCTCACCGCCGCACTGCTGGGCGCCTTGCTGGGCGGGCTCATCCTCAACCTCATGCCCTGCGTGTTCCCGGTGCTGGCCATCAAGGTGGTGGGCTTTACCCGCCACGCACAAGACCGGCGCGCCCACCGCATCAGCGGCCTGGCCTACACCGCAGGGGTGGTGCTTTCTTTCCTCGCGCTGGGTGCGCTCATGCTGGGCCTGCGGGCTGCGGGCGAGGCCGTGGGCTGGGGCTTTCAGTTGCAGTCGCCCGCCGTGGTGGCTGCGCTGGCCGGGCTGTTCACCCTCATCGGGCTGAATCTGGCCGGGGTGTTTGAGTTTGGAAACATGCTGCCGTCGTCAGTGGCCAGCCTGCAGGCGCGCCACCCGGTGGCCGACAGCTTCTTGACCGGCGTGCTCGCCGTGGCCGTGGCATCGCCTTGCACGGCGCCATTCATGGGCGCCTCCATGGGCCTCACGGCCACGCTGCCTGCCGCGCAGGCGCTGGCGGTGTTTGCCGCCCTGGGCCTGGGCTTGGCGTTGCCCTACCTGGCCGCCAGCCTGTGGCCCGCCGTGGCGCGCACCCTGCCCCGCCCCGGTGCGTGGATGGACACCTTCCGCCGCTTCCTGGCCTTCCCCATGTTCGCCACCGTGGTGTGGCTGGTGTGGGTGCTGGGGCAGCAAAGCGGCATCGATGGCGCGGCCTCCCTGCTGATCTTGCTGGTGGGCCTGGGCCTGCTGGCCTGGTCGCTGGCCTTGCAAGGCCGCGCACGGCGCTGGCTGGGCAGCGTGGCCACGGTGGCCATGGCCCTGCTGCTGTGGGCCTTTGGCCCCCATGTCACGCGCATGGCAGAGGTGGCGACGGTTCCAGCCAACGCCACAGCCACCGCCGCACAAGGCTGGCAACCTTGGGCCCCAGGCGCTGCAGAGGCCTTGGTGGCCAGCGGACGCCCGGTGTTTGTGGACTTCACCGCCGCGTGGTGCGTGACCTGCCAGTACAACAAGAAAACCACCCTCGCCAACAGCGAGGTGCTGGCCGACCTGCACGCCAAGAACGTCGCCCTGCTGCGTGCCGACTGGACCCGCCGCGACCCCGCCATCACCGCCGCCCTGGCCCAGCTGGGCCGCAATGGGGTGCCGGTGTATGTGTTCTACCGCCCAGGCAAGCCCCCGGTGGTGCTGACTGAAGTGCTGAGCGTGGACGAAGTGCGCAGCACCATCGCGCAGTTGTAGGCTCTTGAACAGGTTCTCAAAGACGCTTAGGGCGACTGCGGCATCTTTCCTCCACACACCCGCCTGACCGCGGCAACCACCATGCAGACAGACGACCTTCAACCCTACCTGTCCATCCTGCAAAGCGCCAAGACGATTGCCATCGTCGGCCTCTCTCCCAAGCCCGAGCGCGACAGCCACCATGTGGCGCAGTACCTGCAGGCGCAGGGGTACCGCATCGTGCCCATCAACCCTTCGGCCACCGAGGTTCTGGGCGAGCGCAGCTGGCCCTCATTGACCGAGGCCGCAAAGCACCACCGCATTGACCTGGTAGATGTGTTTCGCGACAGCGCTGCCGTGCCACCCATTGCCGACGAAGCGATGGCCATCGGCGCAAAGGCCTTGTGGCTGCAGATCGGTGTGTGCCATGACGAAGCCCTGGCCAAGGCCCAGGCGGCGGGGCTGGAGGTGGTGCAAGACCGCTGCACCCTGGTGGAGCACCAGCGCCTGCGCAGTGCTGGGCTGTTGCCAGCAGGCACCCCTCAATGAAACGGGGGCTGGATCACAAGCCCCCGGTCACTTCACCGCCCGCGCGCCCAGCGGCGCTTGCGCTGCAAGGCGGGAGTTAACCACATCAGCTGCACAGCAACGTAGCCCAGCACGGCCATCAGGGCGGCCAAGGCGGGCAAGCCCACCAGCAGCGGCGTGCCCAGGGCCTGCACCCAGGTGGCCAGCGCCTGGACTGAAAACTCCCCCGCAGGGGCTACCGAACTCCAAGCAGGCAAGGTCTGCTCACCCGGCATGACCAAGGCCCCCAGATAAAAAGCCAGCGCATACAGCGGCACGGTAGTGAGGGGGTTGGTATAGAACGTGGCCACGCCCCCGGCCACGATGTTGCCGCGCAGCCAGGCACACACCAGCAAGGTGCCTGGAATCTGCAATGGCCCCGGGATGAGCCCACAGAACATGCCCGCCGCCACGCCCCGCGCCAGGGGCTGGCGCTGGAAGCGAAACAGCGCGCGCCGTTCCAGCCAGGGCTGAAAGCGGGCCAGCGCGCTGCATTCCAGCCGGGTACGCACCTGGGGCTCCAGCCCCCGAAGCCAGCGACGCAAGGTACACAAGGTCTGCATCATGCGCCCGGCCCCTCAACCCATCAGCACCGCTGAGGCGGTGCCAGCGCCCCACACGGTGGTCAGTGCCGCCAGCAGCCCCACGTCACGCAATTCGCTGCCCGCACTGCGGGCCGTCACGGTAGCGATCAGCAGGGCCACCAACATGCACAACATGACTGATTCGAGCAGGACCACGGTGTGCGCCTCTCAGTCTTTGTGGGGCAAGGCAGCAGGCTTGCCGTGGGCGCTTTCGCCCGAGCTGCGCAGCGACAGGATGATGGAGCCTGCGATCAGCGAAGCAGTCACCAGCAGCGCGTAGCCGATCGGGATCTTGTAGAAGTCGATCATCAGCATCTTGGCGCCGATGAACACCAGCACCAGGGCCAGGCCATACGCCAGCAGGTGGAAGCGGTTGGCCAGGTCTGCCAGCAGGAAGTACAGCGCACGCAGACCCAGGATCGCGAAGATGTTGGCCGTGAGCACGATGAACGGGTCGCTGGTGATCGCGAAGATGGCAGGAATGCTGTCCACCGCAAAGATCACGTCGGTGGTGCCAATCAGCACCAGCACCGCAAACAGCGGGGTGTAGTGCTTGACGCCATCGACCATGGTGCTGAGCTTCTCACCGTCAAAGTGGTTGGTGATGCGAATGCGCTTCTTCAACAGCTTGAGCACCGGATTGGTGGTGATGTCAGGCTCCTGGCCCGCTGCAAACCACATCTTCACGCCTGTGATGACCAGGAAGGCACCGAACACATACAGCAGCCAGTGGAACGTGGCCAGCAGCCATGCACCGACCAGAATGAGCAGCGTGCGCAGCACGATGGCACCGATGATGCCGATGATGAGGGCGCGCTTTTGGTACTGGGGTGGCACGGCAAAGTAGCTGAACAGCATCAGGAAGACGAAGATGTTGTCCACCGAGAGGCTCTTCTCCACCAGATAACCGGTGATGAACTGCATCGACACCGTGTTGGCGACGGTGCGCCCCTGCGTGCCATCGAGATACCACCAGAGGATGGCAACAAAGACAAACGCGAGCGAGAACCACAGAATGCTCCAGCGCAGCGCCTCGCCCATGGTCACCTTGTGCGCCCCCTGGCGCTCCATGACCAGCAGGTCGATGGCAATGGCCACTACCACAAACACGGCGAATCCCGCCCACATCCACCACGTTCCTATTGTTTCCATGTTTCTTCTCCAAAGGTGTTTCGGCACATCGCGCAGCCAGCGCGATGGAGCACCGGACTGTAGGGACACTCGGCATTCCTAAAAACCTGTC
Source organism: Acidovorax sp. IB03 (assembly GCF_016406015.1). Taxonomy (NCBI): domain Bacteria; kingdom Pseudomonadati; phylum Pseudomonadota; class Betaproteobacteria; order Burkholderiales; family Comamonadaceae; genus Acidovorax; species Acidovorax sp. IB03. The sequence continues at coordinate 78,976 of NZ_JAEFCH010000011.1, forward strand.
ATCTTGGTACTATTGGTTCGGTTTTTACGAACCAAATGACACCAGACCTCCTGCTTTGCACGAACCCACGGAGTGTGCCATGAGCCAAAGCTTCAATTACCGCCACCTGTATTACTTCTGGGTGGTGGCCAAAGAGGGCGGCATTGCCCGGGCGGCAGAGCGGCTGGACATGGCGGTGCAAACCATCAGCGCCCAGGTGCGCGAACTGGAAAAAGCCCTGGGCGTGAGCCTGCTGCGCAGCGAGGGCCGCAACCTGGTGCTGACCGATGCCGGCGTGGCGGCCATGCACGAGGCCGATCAGATCTTCGCTCTGGGCGAGCAATTGCCGCACCGGGTGCGCGAAGCCGCCGCCGGGCCCACCCTGCGGCTGAACCTGGGCATCTCTGACGGCATTGCGAAACTGGCCGTGCACCGGCTGCTGACCACTGTGCTGGACGAGCCCCACCTGCGCCTGCTGTGCCACGAGGGCGAGTTCCAGCCGCTGCTAGGTGAGCTGGCCATGCACAAGCTCCATGCCGTGCTGGCAGACCGCCCGGCGCCGCCCAACCCCGCCCTCAAAACCACCAGCCAGTTGCTCAGCACCAGCGCCGTGGCCTGGTATGCGCCCCCCTTGTGGGCAGACGCGGCGCGGCAGGCCTTCCCCAAAAGCCTGGCCGTGGTGCCTGTTCTGCTGCCCACCGACCATGCGGCCATGCGTGCGCGGATTGACCACTGGTTTGAACGGGAGCGCATTCGTCCCCGCATTGCAGGCGAGTTCGAGGACAGCGCCTTGCTGAGCACCTTTGCGGCCACAGGCATGGGCGTGATGCCGGCGCCCGTGTTTCTGGGCGAGCACCTGCGGGTGACGCACGGGCTGGAGCATGTGGGCACCACCCCCGAGATCGAGGAGCACTTTCACCTGATCTACAGCGCCCGCAAGGTCATGCACCCGCTGCTGCTGCGGCTGCTTGAAAAGCCGCAGGTGTAAGAACCTGCCGAGAGAATCCATTCAAAGGCCCCGCGTGGGGCTACGCGAACGCCATCTCAACCCGCAGGTTACGCACATTCAGCAAGGGTGATTGCCCGGCTCCTGAAGAAGCGGGAGCGTGGGCCTGTGCATTTCGCAAAAGCCCTGTAAGTCATTGATTTACTTACGATGTTTGGATATGCCTTTTTGCTAGGCAAACCAATGAAAGCGCGTATCTACGCGGGTTTGGAGCGTACGCAGGGGTGATATCAACAAAGTTATCCACAGAAATTCTGAACTTCCCCCAAAACCTCCGATGAATCAACCACTTGCGTCGCTTTGTGCATATTTTTTTGAAAAAGACGGCGCAAATCCAGCACCCCATCCGTCGCTCGACCCTTGACTTATGCACACATTTTTGTATGCAGGGTATCAAGCAAATAGCCCCCATGGATAGCACAAAAAAAGCACCATTTCCGCCTCAGATGATTGATTCATAACGTTTTTTTGGATTGCTTAATTGGTGGGCAATGTGTGCAAAGCCTTGTGGCATGCGGGTTTAGCGCGGGTACCGACAGGCTTTCAACAAAGTTATCCACAGAAACTCTGAATCGCTTTTTCCACTGCAGGGTGTGAAGCCTCGTGCCGTCACGCTAAGAGCGGCTAACAAAACTCAGCGAAGCGGTTCTGGCTAGGCGCCGCGTCGCAGGCAGTACGCGTAGTACGACAAGACGCGGCAACGACGCCAGAAGAGTTTTGTTAGCCGCTCTAAGCACGCAGGGTTCGTGCAAGCTTGGTCGCACGGCGATATGCTGTCACGCTCGGTGGGCACGCCCTCCACCGCCCTATCTGCTGCCACTGCTGCCCCAGCGGTTTCCTGCCCCACCTTGCTGCCATGTCTTCTTCTACCTCCTTGTGGAGCCCCCTGCGCCAACCTGCTTTCCGGGGACTTTGGCTGTGCGGGGGGGTGTTCTTTGTGGGCAATGGCATGCAGGCCATGGCAGCGGCCTGGCTGATGGTGGAGCTGACCGGTTCTTCCTTCCTGGCGGCGCTGGTGCAGACGGCCGTTTTTCTTCCCATGTTTTTGCTGGCCCTGCCCGCCGGCGTGTTGGCCGACACCAACGACCGCCGACGCCTCATCTCCGGGGCGCTGATCGCCCAAACCGCCGCTTTTGCCCTGCTGACGCTGCTGGTGCTGCTGGGTTGGGGAGGCCCCGCCACGGTGCTGCTGCTGGTGTTTGTGGGCGGATGCTGCACGGCCATGCTGACGCCCGCGTGGAATTCCTCGGTAATCGACCCGGTGCCCCGCGATGAGTGGCCGCAGGCCATCACGGCCGTGAGCATTGCCTACAACGCGGCCCGCGCCGTGGGGCCCACGCTGGCCGGGCTGGTGTTTGCGCATTGGGGGGCGGGGTGGGTGTTTGCCATCTCCGTCTTGTCCACCCTGGTGATGTGGGAGTCCATTCGCCGCTGGCCCCCCAAGGCCCATCCACCGTCCCGCCTGCCGGCCGAGCGCTTGTGGGGCGGCATGCTCAGCGGCTTGCGGTTTGCCTGGCATTCCGACCTGATCCTGGCGCAACTGGTGCGGGTGATGGCCTTTGGCGCCGCGGGCTCGGCCCTGTGGGCGCTGCTGCCGGTGATTGCCCAGCGCCAGCTGGGCACGGGCGCACAGGGGTTCGGCCTGCTCATGGGCTGCCTGGGCACCGGGGCCGTGACCGCCGGGCTGGTGCTGGGCAAGGTTCGGGCACGGTTCAGCCTGGACACCATCGTGCTGGTCAGCGGCCTCGTCTTTGCGGGGGCCATGGTGGTGGCGGCACTGACCAAAATCGCTCCCCTGGTGTACCTGGCCATGCTGCTGGGCGGCGCGGCGTGGATGTCTGCGATGTCCACCTTCAATACCGCCACACAAGCCAGCGCCCCGCCCTGGGTGCGTTCGCGTGCGGTGGCGCTGCACATGGTGGCAGCCCTGGGGGCTTTTGCGCTGGGCTCGGCCTTCTGGGGCGCGGCGTCTGACGTGGCCGGGCTGGCGCCCACCCTGTGCGCTGCCGCTGCCGCCATGGGCGTGGGCCTGCTGCTGGCGCGCACCATGCCGCTGCGCATGGGCGCGTTGCACGAAGTGACCCCCGCCACCCCCTGGGATGAACTGTTCATTGAAGCCGAACCCCTGCCCGAGGCCGGCCCCGTGGCCGTAGAAATTGGCTACCGCATCACACCGGGCACCGATGCCGCGTTTCTGGAATCCATCAGCCGCCTGAAGGCGCCGCGTCGGCGCGATGGCGCCACTTTCTGGCGGGTCTACAAAGACTTGGGGCAACCCTCGCGGTATGTGGAGCGCTTCATCGTCGAATCGTGGGCCGACTACCTGCACCAGCGCGCCCGCGCCACGGTGGCCGACCAGACGCTGGAGACCGAGGTGCGCGCCTTCCTGGCGCCTGGGCAAACCACAACCATGTCGCACTACATTGCCGAGCGGTAGGGCCAGGCCCCTCGGCCCCTCCATCTTCTGCGCTGGCGCAAACGCGGCCATGCGGCGCAAGGCGCGCAGCCTGCGACAATCGGGGCCATGAGCTACGCCCCACTCACCAACGACACCTTCCTGCGCGCCTGCCGCCGCCAGGCTACCGACTACACCCCCCTGTGGCTCATGCGCCAGGCGGGCCGCTACCTGCCCGAATACAAGGCCACGCGCGCCAAGGCCGGCAGCTTCATGGGCCTGGCCACGAACGTGGAGTACGCCACCGAGGTGACGCTGCAGCCGCTGGAGCGCTTCCCGCTGGACGCGGCCATCCTGTTCAGCGACATCCTCACCGTGCCCGACGCCATGGGCCTGGGCCTGTCGTTCGCCGAGGGCGAAGGCCCGCGCTTTGCGAAAGTGGTGCGCGACGAAGCCGCCGTGGCCGAGTTGGCCGTGCCCGACATGGACAAGCTGCGCTACGTGTTTGACGCCGTGACCAGCATCCGCAAGGCGCTCAACGGCCGCGTGCCGCTCATCGGCTTCTCGGGCAGCCCCTGGACGCTGGCCTGCTACATGGTCGAAGGCAAGGGCAGCGACGACTACCGCCTCGTCAAGACGCTGATGTACAGCCGCCCCGACCTGATGCACCGCATCCTGGCCGTGAACGCCGACAGCGTGGCCGCCTACCTAAACGCCCAGATCGATGCGGGCGCCCAGGCCGTGATGATTTTCGACAGCTGGGGCGGCGTGCTGGCCGATGGCGCCTTCCAGGAATTCAGCCTGGCCTATACCCGGCGGGTGCTGGCGCAGCTCAAGCGCACCGGGGTGGACGGCACGGACGTGCCCCGCATCGTCTTCACCAAGGGCGGCGGCATCTGGCTCGAAGACATGAAGGACATCGACTGCGAAGTGCTGGGCCTGGACTGGACGGCCAATCTGGGCAAGGCCCGAGCCATTGTGGGTGGCACGGCAGGTGGCCCCGGCAAGGCCCTGCAAGGCAACATCGACCCCAACGTGCTGTTTGCGCCCCCTGCGCAGATCGTGCAGCAGGTGCACAAGGTGCTGGACAGCTTTGGCCAGCCACATACCGACCGCACCACCACCGGCCCCACCCACATCTTCAACCTGGGCCACGGCATCAGCCAGTTCACCCCGCCAGAGCATGTGGCGGCGCTGGTGGAGGCCGTGCACAGCTACTCGCGTTCGCAGCGCCAGGCCGGCTGAACCACGCCGGTTGTGCACAGCGGCGGTGCAGGCATCAAAATTTCAAATCTGGCCCTCAGGCCGATTGAAATTCTTTTGCATCGCCACCGCCGCTGCGCTAAGTGGTTGATTCATATAGCCACCTGCCCTGTGCCGATTTGGCGGGCAAAGTACTCCAGCCCAAGCATTTCAAGGGTTTGGAGCGGGTATACCGACGATATCAACAAAGTTATCCACAGATTTTCTGAATGACAGGCAAAGCATCAGAAAAATCAACAACTTAGCGCCACTTCTGCAACCAATGGCGCAAGTTTTACCTCCGCCACAAATCTGAAGGCCATCCACGCCGGGGGCTTGACGCCGCAGGCTGTTCCACTTATGCACAGCGCCGCTGCTGCACCGACAACGCGGAGATGGCGTACGGCATACCACAGAAAAAATGCCAAAAATCGCATCATCTGCTTGATTTAGAAGGATTTTTTCCCTCTGCCTATTTCCCGGGCATTCTGTCCAAAGCCAGCAGTGGCGCGGGTTTGGTGCTGGTCGCTACAGGCTTTCAACAAAGTTATCCACAGAATTTTGGGATTGCACCACGTCGGCGCGGTGACAATCACAGCCCCCGTTGCCTTTCACGCCCGAGCCTTGAGTGCTTCTTCCCCTTTCATCGCCCCGGTAGCCCTGCACACACCGTCACACAGCGGCGTGGGTGATTTGCTGAGCTATGCCTGCGACCGGCCCCTGCCGCCCGGCACGCTGGTGCGCGTTCCCCTGGGAAACCGCGAGGTGCTGGGCGTGGTGTGGGACAGCGATGCCGCCACCGGCGAGCTGCCCGACGGCGCCACCCTGCGTGCCATCGGCGGGGTGCTGGAAGGCGTGGCGCCGCTGGATTTGCCGTGGCGCCGCCTGGTGGCCTTCACGGCGCGCTATTACCAGCGGGCCCTGGGCGAGGTGGCACTGGCTGCCTTGCCGCCCCAGCTGCGAGATCTGAAACCCGAGCAGCTCGCACGGCGCCTACGCCGCCCGGCCCTGGCCGCAGATGATTCTGGAAGCGCTATTGAAAACATAGCACTTACCGCTGAGCAGGAAAGCGCCAGAGCCCAAATTGCCTCAAACCCTGGCCCCTTTCTGCTGTTTGGCAGCACCGGTAGCGGCAAGACCGAGGTGTACCTGCGCTGCGTGCAAGAGATGCTGGAAGCCGACCCCACCGCGCAAGCGCTGGTGATGGTGCCTGAGATCAACCTCACGCCCCAGTTGGAAGAACGCTTTGTCAGCCGCTTCGCGCCGCGCTTTGGCGCAGGCGCGGTGGTGTCGCTGCACAGCGGCATGACCAACCCGCAGCGCCTCAAAAGCTGGCTGGCCGCGCACAGCGGCACGGCGCGCATCGTGCTGGGCACACGCATGGCGGTGTTTGCCAGCCTGCCAGGGCTCAAGCTCATCGTGGTCGATGAGGAGCACGACCCCAGCTACAAGCAGCAGGAAGGGGCCCGCTACTCGGCGCGCGACCTGGCCATCTGGCGCGGGCGTGAGCAAGGCGCCAAGGTGCTGCTGGGCTCGGCCACGCCGTCGCTGGAAAGCTGGCACGCCAGCCGCCCGCCCACACCCGAAGACCCCGAAGGCGGCCGCTACCTGCGGCTGCACATGCCCAGCCGCATTGGCGCGGGCGCCCTGGCCCGCGTGCGCCGGGTGGACATGAACCAGCAGCAGCGGCGCGCCGTGTTCAGCGCGCCGCTGCTGCAAGCCATCACCGAACGCGTGGCGCGCGGCGAGCAAAGCATGGTGCTGCTCAACCGCCGGGGCTACGCGCCCGTGCTGCATTGCGTGGACTGCGGCTGGAAAAGCGACTGCCCGCACTGCAGCGCGCACCAGGTCTTCCACAAGACGGACCGCACCCTGCGCTGCCACCACTGCGGCTTCACCGTGCGCGTGCCCCACCACTGCCCCACCTGCGGCAGCCCTGACATCCACGCCATGGGCCGGGGCACCGAACAACTCGAAGAACAACTGGCCGCCCTGCTGCGCAACGTGCAGCGCCCCGATGGCAATGCCGCCCGCGTGGCGCGCATTGATGCCGACACCACCAAGGCCAAAGGCGCGCTGGAAGCGCAACTGGCCCAGGTGCACGCGGGCGAAGTGGACGTGCTGGTGGGCACGCAAATGATCGCCAAGGGCCACGACTTCCGCCGCATCACCCTCGTGGCCGCGGTGCAACCCGATGGGGCGCTGTTCAGCAGTGACTTCCGCGCGCCCGAACGGCTGTTCGCGCTGCTGATGCAGGCCGCTGGCCGCGCCGGGCGCGACGCCGCCTACATGGCGGCCCAGGGCACGCCGTGCGAAATGTGGGTGCAAACCTTTCATCCCCAGCACGCGGTGTACGAAGCGCTGCGCAGGCACGACTACGAAGCCTTCGCCGCGCAGCAACTGAAGGAACGCGAAGAGGCAGCCATGCCTCCGTTCGCTTACCAAGCCCTGGTGCGCGCCGATGCCCGCACGCAAGAGGCCGCACAGGGCTTTTTGCAGGCTGCCACCGCCGCCGCCCACGCGGCTGCACTGCCGGGGCTGGAGGCCGTGACGCTGTTCCCGCCCGTGCCGCTCACCATCCAGCGCGTGGCCAATGTGGAACGCGCACAAATGCTCATGGAAAGCCCCAGCCGCGCGGCCCTGCAACGCTTTCTGGCCGCGTGGCAGCCCATCCTGCAAACCACCCGCCACAACCGCGAGCACAAGGGCTTGATACGCTGGCTGGTGGATGTGGATCCGCTGACGATTTGAGGGCCGATGCGGGTGCGTCTTGGTTGCGGCTAGCAGTCTTTCGCAAGACACCCTCAAAAAGCACTCTTGCGCCCACCCAACAAGCGCAAGCAGCTATAACTTCAATAGCAAATGCAGCCAGAGCCGTGTGCGAACCACACCGGCGCGCGCCGCACTATGCCAGCACCTGAGTGAGCACCACAAGCCTCCGGCGACAGCCCCACGACTGCGCAAGCGTTTGCCACGGCCAGGCACGGCATATGCCAAAAAAAAGGCGCACTACTCACGCAGTGCGCCGTTTAGCACAAGGGCTGCCTTCAGTCAGCGCCAGTGCCCCAACGATGGCCCTGTGCTGCCATCAGAGGGCGCCGTCACCCAGCACAATCCCCTCACGGCGTGGGTCCACGCCGCCTTCGAGCTTGGTCTGGCCATTGCGGTTGACCCGCATGATGGTGGAGACACCGCTGGACTGCGCCGCGTTGTTGATGGTGTGGCCCTTGGCCTTGAGGCCGTCGATCAGGCCGGTCAGATCCAGCGAGGTATTGGCACCGTCCACGTTGGTGGTGGGGCTGTTGGTGGCGCCGAAGTTCACCAGCGAGGTGGCCTGCTGTGCATCCAGCCCCCAGTCCAGCGCGCCCACCACGGTCTTGAGCACGTACTGGATGATGGTGCCGCCGCCGGGCGAGCCGGTGGCCATCACAAAATCGCCAGGGCCGGTGCCCTTGAAGACCAGGGTGGGCGCCATGGTGCTGCGGGGCCGCTTGCCGGGAGCGACGCGGTTGGCCACGGGCACGCCGGCAGCGTCGGCGGGTTGCACCGAGAAGTCGGTGAGCTGGTTGGTGAGCAGGAAACCGCCGACCATGTGGTACGAGCCCATGCTGGATTCGACGGTGGAGGTCATCGACACCACGTTGCCATAGGCATCAACGATGGAGAAGTGGGTGGTGCCCTTCTCCACGGTCTTGTCCACGCCCAGCGGCACGTTGCCCAAATTACCCGCAGTGGCCGTGCCCATGGAATTGCCATTGGGGTTGATGAGCGATGCGCGTTGCTTGAGGTAGGCCTTGTCGATCATCGACGACACGCCGTTACCGGGCAGCGGGATGAAGTCGGTGTCGGCCACGTACTTGTCGCGGTCGGCATAGGCCAGACGCTGGGCTTCGGACACCAAATGCACGCCCATCACGCTGGGCACGCCGCCCTCGTTGCTGGGGTTGGTGGGGCCGTATTGGGAGAGGTCGAAGTTCTCCAGAATGCCCAGCGATTGCGCGATGGCGATGCCGCCCGAAGACGGTGGCGACATGGTGCAGATGTAGTAGCTGCTGCGGTAGGTGGTGCACACCGGCTCGCGCTTTTTGGCCTGGTAGTTCTTGAGGTCAGCCGCCGTCATGAGGCTGGGGGTGATGGGCGTCTTGGCTGCATCGTCGCCCACCGATTGGGCGGCCTTGGCCACGATGGCTTCGGCCAGGGGGCCGGAGTACATGGCGTTGGCACCGCCAGTGGCCAGGGTGCGCAGCGACTGGGCGTAAGGCAGGTTGGTGGTCACGGTGCCCGTGGTCTTGGGTGTGCCGTCTGCATTGAAGTAGGCGGCCACGGCGTTGGCATCAAGCTGCAGGTTGGCGGCGTTGGTGCGGATCGCGTCGCCCATGCGGCCAGGGATCTTGTAGCCCGATGACGCCAGGCGAATGCCTTCGTCAAACAATGGCGCCCAGGCCAGCTTGCCATGCTCCTTGTGGGCCATGTCCAGCATGCGCATCACGCCCGGCACTCCGATGGAGCGGCCGCTGCGCCGTGCGCTGGGCACGGGGGCGGGAGACGAGGCATTGCTTTGGTCCTGCCGCGCCAGGTAGTAGCCGGTGGCGGCGGCGGGTGCGGTTTCGCGGCCGTCATAGGCCACCACCTTCTTGTTGGCGGCGTCGTAATACATCATGAAGGCGCTGCCAGCGATGGTGCTGGACTGCGGCTCGACCAGGCCCAGCACGGCCTGCACGGCCACGGCAGCATCCACCGCCGTGCCACCGGCCTTGAGCACATCGCACCCGGCCTTGGTGGCCAGCGGGGTGTTGGCCACCACCATGTAGTTGCTGGACTGCTTGGCCTTGTAGCCCAGGCGGTAGCCCGATGCGGCTTCAGGCGCAGCAGGGTCGCCCGGCAAGCCGGAACCCACCACCACCGCAGAGCCGGTGCCCGAGACGACCGAACAGCTTTGCGCGTTGTTGTCCACCGCCAGATCGGAATCTAAGCCATTGCCGCAACCGTACAGCGACAAGGCCACGGCCACGGGCGTCAATGCCCAGAACCAGGTTTTTCTCTTCATTGGTATCTCCTGTTGTGGATGAACTTCGGCAGCCCGCCCCCTCGAACAGGTTCTTCATTCGCGGGCGGCCTGCACTGACGCAGCAAGTTGTGTGCCGCATCACCTCCCCCATGGGCCGCGTGGCTGGCAAAGCACACGGGCTGGCGGCGCGGCCATCATTGCACTGGCTTCACAACGCTGCCAGGCCGTTGGCGAATAACCCACGAATGGCGTCCAGCGCTCAGCGCTTTCAAAGCCCGAGCCAGCCTGTGCGGCACGGAGCAAACAACACCTCTGCACCCTGCGCATCAACCGTGCGAACCCCTCTGCCTGCAGGTTTCGCAGGGCAAGGCAACGCCGATAGACATGTTCCCAATATCGATATGAGAACAAAGTGTTGGACTGATTTTTTGCGCTACCTAGACTTCACCATTCACAACCAGCGCCGGGGTGCACAAGGCATCCACGGTGGTGTTGAACCTTTGTTACTGCCTTAGAAAGTCATTTTTCATGTTGAAGAAAACAATCTCCGCGATTGCCCTGGCCACCCTGGCCCTGGGCGCACAGGCCGCCGATGTGGTGCTCAAGGTCGCCGCGTCTGCCGTGCCACACGCCGAGATCCTGAACTTTGTGAAACCCCAGCTCAAGGCACAGGGTGTGGATTTGCAGGTGCGCGAATTCAGCGACTACATCCAGCCCAACGCCGCAGTGGAAGACAAACAGCTGGATGCCAACTTCTTCCAGCACCAGCCCTACCTCGACAGCTACAACCGGGATCGCAAGAGCAGCATCGTGGGCGTTGCAGACGGCACGGTGCATGTGGAGCCCTTCGGCGCCTATTCGCGCAAGATCAAGGCAGCCAGCGAACTCAAAGACGGCGCCACCATCGCCATTCCCAACGACCCCGCCAACACGGGCCGTGCGCTGTTGCTGCTGCAAAAGCAGGGGCTGATCGAACTCAAAGACCCGAAGAACATCACGGCGACGCCGGTAGACATCGTGAAGAACCCCAAAAATCTCAAGTTCCGCGAACTGGAAGCCGCCTTGCTGCCGCGGGCGCTGGACGATGTGGACCTGGCCCTCATCAACACCAACTACGCCATCGAAGCCAAGCTCAACCCCACCAAAGACTCGCTGTTCCTGGAGTCCGGCAGCTCGCACTACGCCAACTTCATCGCAGCGCGCAAGGATCGGGCCAACGACCCCAGCATCCTGAAGCTGGTGAAAGCCTTGCGCACACCGGAAGTGAAGAAGTTCATTCAGGACAAGTACAAGGGCGCCATCATTCCGGCGTTCTGATGCCCCCAATGGCCTGCCGGAGCTTGCGCTGACGAACAAGGGCGCAAGCACCCTGCGGACCCACTGAATTTAGAATATTTGAGGCTCCAGCGCTTATGAATAAAGCGCTGGCAGCTATCAAAAGTGAAGCACACGGCGCAACTACCGTTGCTCGAAAACACCCGGTTCAACTGCGCAGTGCCGGAGCTCAGGTCAGGAGTGCCACCGCAGCCGAGAAGCTCACAAACGCCAGGGCGGTGGACACCAAAATGATGCGGGCGATGCGCCCGTTGTGCGCGCCAAATTTTTCGGCCAGCAGCGACACATTGCTGGCACTGGGCAGCGCGGCCAGCAGCACCAGCACCGTGAGGGCAAACGGCGCCAGCGGCACGCCCAGGGCGATGGCGGCTGTGCCCACACACCACACCAGCAGCGGGTGCACCAGCAGCTTGGCCAGTGCCACGGGTACGTAATCGCGCGCGAGCACCTGTTCGTGCTGGTTCATCTGCGAGCGGGCCAGCACGGCACCAATGGTGAACAGCGCCACGGGCGATGCGGCATCGGCCAGCATGGCCACGGTCTTGTCCACCGGACCCGGCAGCTGAAACTGCAAAGCCGAGGCCACCGCGCCCAGCGCAATCGACCACGGCATGGGGTTGGTGGCAATGCCCTTGAGCGCGTTGCGCACGGCCGCGCCTGCGCCCTGCGCACCGGCACCATCCAGCCGCGACAGCGCAATGCACACCGAGCTGGTGAAGACCATGTCGATCAGCACGATGAAGATGGCGGGCCCGGCGCTTTGCGCCCCCAACAAGGCCACCAGCAGCGGCACGCCCATGAAGCCGGTGTTGGGAAAAGCCGCGACCAGGGCGCCGAAGGCAGCGTCGTTCCAGCCGATGCGGGCATTGCGCGTGAGCGCTACCGTGCCCGCCACCATGACCAGGGCGCACAGCACATACACGCCAGCCACGGCCGGGTCCAGCAGCTTGCCAATGGGCGTGCTGGCGCCAAAGCGGTACAGCATGCAGGGCAGCGCAAAGTAAAGCACGAAGGCATTGAGCCCCGGGATGGCCGGCTGGGGCAGCACGCCGCGCCGTGCGGCCAGGTAGCCGCAGAGCACCAGCGCGAAGAAGGGGAAGGTGATGAGCAGGACGGACAGCACGGCCCGATTGTCCTTGTTGCGCCGTCGGCCCGGGCCGACGGCGCCCGAGGTGGTCAGCGCAAAGTCAGGTGGGTGGGCTCGCGGGTGGCGAGCGCAGGCACCCGCTTTTCGTTATTGCTTGCGCTGCACGATGAGGTTGCGTTTGGCGTCTTCGGGGTAGGCAAAGGTGATGGCACCGTTCTTGACCACGCCCATGACCAGCATGTTGCGCGTGATCGCGTCCTTGTCCTGCGCGCTGAAGGGCTTGTCGTAGGTGGTGACCACGCCGTAGTAGGTCTTCATCTTGCCCTCCAGCGACTCCTTGATGGCCTTGCCGTTCAGGTTGCCGTCGCGGATGCCGAGGAACGAATACATCAGCAGATAGGTGGCGTCGTAGGCGTTGGCCGCCGCCATGGGCACCGCCAACTTGACCTTGTACTTGCGGGTGTAGCCCGACAGGAATGATGCCCGGCGCTCGTTGCTGGGTTCAGCAATGAAGGTCTGCACCACGAGCGCGCCCTCGGCAGCGTCCTTGGCGCCTTCCAGAAAGTACGGAAAGGACAGCGTCCATGGCCCCATCTGCGGCACCTTCCAGTTCAGCGCTTTCTTGCCGTTGGCGATCACCGCATTTTCCTGGCCCACGGTGTAGCTGAGGATCACGTTGGCCCCCGCAGCGCGGGCGGCCGTGAGCTCGGCCGTGAGGTCTTTGACGCCCAGATCAAAGCGCCCTACGTACACTGGCTTGAGGTTCTTGGTCGCCAAGGCGGCCACCATATCGTTATAGCCGCCCTCGCCGTAGCCGGTCTTGTCGGCAAAAATGGCGACCTTGTCCCAGCCGCGTTTGACGATGTCGTCCACGATGAACGGCGCCTGGATCGCGTCGCGCCCTTGCACGCGGAAGATGTAGCTGTCGGGCGCGGGGTATTTGGCCGTGATGGCAGTGGCCGTGGCGCAGGGCACGATGAGCGGGCTTTTGGCGTCCTGGAACAGGTCGATGGCCTTGAGCGCCACGCCGCTGTTGCAAAAGCCAATGGTGGCAACGACCTTCTCTGCCAGCAGCTCCTGCGACACCTTGCGGCCCTGTTCGGGGTCGGCCCTGTCGTCCTTGATGACCAGCTCCAGCGGGCGGCCGAGGTAGCCGCCCCCGGCATTGATCTCGTCCACCGCCAGCTTGATGCCGTTGAGCATGGGTACGCCAAAGTCGGCCGACGGCCCGGTGAAAGGCCCCACCACGCCGATGCGCGCGGGAGCGTTGGCCCCCACCTGCGCCTGCGCCGTCCGTGGCAGCAGCGCCGCGCCCGCCAGCACACCGGCAGCCGCCAGTGCGGCACAGGCGGTCCATGCAGGCAGGGCCAACCTAAGGCGGCCCGCTGGGGGCGTGGCGGCGGTCAGAGCGATGGAAGGCGGGGTCACAGGGTTCATGGCGGTGCTCGGTTCACAACACTCCCCCAGCGTGGGGGGATCTGCTCATCAGTATCAAATGGTGAAAACAAAGTCCCTAGCGGGGTTTCCCGGAGCACAGGGCCTGCCCCATGGGCAGCGGAGCGCCCCTGTCAGCAGACCGCCAGGCGCCGGGCGTGTTCAGGCGATGGCCGATGCCCTCGCCCCGACCCTGGCGGGGGTACGCCGGTATCATAGCGCCCTTGCGCTGCACGCCCCCTCGGCATGCACCCCACGCCCGTGGCGTCCACCGCCCCGCGCCTGTCCGGGTCTCCCTTCGCATCTTTCTGCACGTTCCTCCTCCTCCATGTCTGCCGGTCTCAATCTCGCCCAGCTCCAGGCCGTTCACTACACCGACGGGGCCTGCCTCGTCCTGGCCGGTGCGGGATCGGGCAAGACGCGGGTGATCACCATGAAGATCGCCCACATGATCGAAAAGGGCATGGACCCCAGGCGCATTGCGGCCATCACCTTCACGAACAAGGCGGCGTCGGAAATGCGCGAGCGCGCCGGGCACCTGATTGGCAAACGCGCCAAGGATGTGCTGATCTGCACCTTCCACGCGCTGGGCGTGCGCATGGTGCGCGAAGACGGCCATGTGCTGGGCCTCAAGCCGCAGTTCAGCATCCTCGACGCCGACGACGTCACGGGCATCCTGAAGGAAGCCTCAGGCGGCACCACCGACATGGCCACTGCGCGCCAATGGCAGTGGGTGATCAGCAAGTGGAAGAACATGGGCCTGACCTCCGAACAGGCGCTGGCCCAGGCGGCGGACGACAACGAACGCATCATCGCCACGCTGATGGCGCGCTATGAAGAGCGCCTGGCGGCCTACCAGAGCGTGGACTTTGACGACCTGATCGGCATGCCGCTGCGCCTGCTGCGCGACTTCCCTGAGGTGCGAGCCAAGTGGCAAGCCGCCCTGGGCCATGTGCTGGTGGACGAATACCAGGACACCAACGCGACGCAGTACGAGCTGCTCAAGCTGCTGGTGGGCGAAAAGGGGCACTTCACGGCCGTGGGCGACGATGACCAGTCCATCTACGGCTGGCGCGGCGCCACGCTGGACAACCTCAAGAAGTTGCCGGTGGACTACCCCCACCTCAAGGTCATCAAGCTGGAGCAGAACTACCGCTCCACCAGCGCCATCCTGCGTGCGGCCAACAACGTGATCGGGCCCAACCCCAAGCTGTTCCCCAAAACGCTGTTCAGCGAACTGGGCGAAGGCGAGCCGGTGCGGGTGGTCGATGCCGACAACGAGGAGCACGAAGCCGAGCGCGCCGTGGCCCGCATCCAGAGCCTGCGCGCCGCCAGCAACCCGCCGCCGGACTGGAAGAGCTTCGCCATCCTGTACCGCGCCAACCACCAGGCCAAGCCGTTTGAAAAAGCGCTGCGCAAGGCCAACATCCCCTACAAGGTCTCGGGCGGCACCAGCTTTTTTGACCGGGCGGAAATCAAGGACCTGTGCGCCTGGTTTCGCCTGTGGATCAACAACGACGACGACCCGGCGTTTTTGCGCGCCATCACCACGCCCAAGCGCGGCATTGGCCACACCACGCTCGCGGCGCTGGGCGCGTTTGCCACGCAGCACAAGCAGAGCATGTTCGGTGCGCTGTTCAACGGCATGCTGCCGGCCGCCGTGCCCAAGCGTGCCATGGACGGTCTGCACGAGTTTGGCCGCTACATCAACTACCTGGAGTACAGCGCCCGCCGCACGGTCGGTGCAGAAGACGCTCGCGCCTTCCTGAACGACTGGCTCAAGGAAATCGGCTACGAGCAGCACCTGTACGACAACGAAGACAGCGAAAAGGTGGCCGCCGCCCGCTGGAGCAACGTGATGGAGTTCTGCGACTGGATGGCCCAGCGCGCGGGCGGGCAGATCGACGACACGGCCGGCGCCGTGGTGGCCAAGGAGACCAAGAGCTTGCTGGAGGTGTCGCAGACCATTGCGCTGCTCTCCACCATCAGCGAGCGCGAGCAGGAACAGGACATGGTGACCCTGTCGACCCTGCACGCCAGCAAAGGGCTGGAGTGGCCCCACGTGGTGCTGGTGGGCGTGACCGAAGGCATGCTGCCCTTCAAGCTGGACGACGACGAAGGCCGCCAGCAGAAGGTGAGCGACGACACGCTGCAGCGCTTGCAGGAAGAGCGCCGCCTGATGTACGTGGGCATTACCCGCGCCCAGCGCACCCTGGCCGTGAGCTGGACCAAGAAGCGCAAGAAGGGCCGCGAAATGGTGTCGGCCCAGCCCAGCCGCTTCATCGCCGAAATGGGCCTGGACAAGACCACCGCCCGCGAAGACCCGCGCGAAAAGCTCAAGGCCCTGCGCGCCGAATTTGCCGCCAAGAAAGCCTTGGCCGACAGCACCCCGCCGCGCTGAAAGGCGCAGCCCACGACGGCACATCCCCTTATGGCACGCTCGCGCACCCATCTCCCCCGCCACGCCGCAGCCCTGCTGCCCGCTTTGTTTTTGATAGCAATCAGCGCTTATCCTACAAGCGCCAGCAGCCAAAATGACCCAAAATCCGGCGCAGCCTGCCCAGCGGCTGTGGAGATGAGCCACCTCCACCTGCAAGGGCACTGGCGCGCCGAGCTGCAAGCCAGCACCGCCACGCTGCAGCTGGGGCCCCACCCGGAGCTGGCCCACAGCGTGCGCGGCACCGTGCAGCGCGGGGGCACCAAGGCACAGGTCAGCGGCGACGTGGATGACGGCGACCTGACTCTGGAAGAATCGATCAACGGCACCAACATCAGCGCCACCTGGACAGGCCGGGTGGTGGATGGCAGTTGCGGCAAGGAAATACGCGGATCATGGACCCAAAGCACCTCTCCCGACACACCCCAGCCCTTCGTCCTGCGCAAGCAGGCCAGCTGGCAATGAGCGACGTCCGCCCGGCGCGGCCCCAGCGCATGGGCTGGCCCGCTGCCCTGGCACTGCTGCTGGCCCCCGCAGCGGCCATGGCCCAAGCCACATCTGGCGGGGCAGCCGCGCCAGCCGCAGGAAGTCAGGACGCCGCCTGGCGCCGCTGCGCCGCCTTGTCGGGCGACAACACGGCCCGCCTGGCCTGCTTTGACGCCTGGGCCGGTCAGCAGGCCTGGCAGGCTCCTGCTGCCTCAGCAGTGGCAGGCGCAGCCCCCGGCAGCGCCACCGCGCCAGCGGCAGACGCCAGTTCACCAGCCAAGCCCGTAGACACCACGCTGCCCGCCACCCGCATCATTGACGTGGCTCGCACCGAAGGTTGCCGCGACCCGCAGTACAGCGACCTCTCGCGCTTCTGGGAGCTGGAATCTGGCAGCGACTGCGGCACCTTCAGCTTCCGTGGCTACCGCCCCATCACCGTGTCGGTGGTGGCGTCAGACTCGGTCAACCGCCAGCCCACGTCGGCCGCCGCTGGCCACTCGGCCACAGAAAGCACCCCCTACCGCACCACCGAGAGCCGCATCCAGCTGTCGGTGCGCACCAAGCTGGCCCAGGGGCTGCTCACCCAGGGGCACCCCACGCTCAAGGATTCGGTGTGGTTTGGCTATTCGCAGCAGTCGTACTGGCAGCTGTTCACGCCCCAGATCTCGCGCCCGTTCCGGTCCACCGACCACGAACCCGAAATCATGTACGTCTACCCCACCACCGCCCAGCTGCCCTTTGGCTGGCGCTGGCGCTACAGCGGCGTGGGCCTGGTGCACCAGTCCAACGGCCAGAGCAACCCGCTGTCGCGCAGCTGGAACCGGGTGTACCTGATGACCGGCATGGAGCTGGACAACCGCTGGACCGTGACCGGCCGGCTGTGGAAGCGCCTGTCTGAAAGCGCCGACAGCGACGACAACCCCGGCATCAGCGACTACGTGGGCCGGGGTGAACTTGCCGTGCGCTGGAACGTGAACAAGGACAACACCCTGGGCGCCACCTTCCGCAGCTCGCTGGCCAGCAGCGACCGCGGCTCTGTGCGACTGGAGTGGATGCAGGCGCTGGGCAGCGGCCTGTGGGGCGGCAAGAGCAACCTGCGCCTGCACACCGCGCTGTTCAGCGGCTACGGCGACAGCATGATCGACTACAACCGCAAGCGCACCGTGTTCAGCCTGGGCGTCAGCCTGGTGGACTTCTGAGCATCTGAACAGGTTTTCACGCCGGGGCCCGGTCCAGCGCAGGAATACCGGGCCCTCTGAAACTTGAGGCGCATCAAGGCGTCGCATATTGTTACAACCTCGCCCTCAAGTTTCACAAAATGCCGCCGGGGCACCGCCACAATGGCGCGCGCACCCCAGCCGGCAAACCTGCGTGCCACGCGCCTGATAAGCGCGGCTTTTTGGCCGTTTTACCCCCGATTGCCTGGTGCATATGCCCTCGAAAATGCCGACACAAGAGGAAACAGCCCATGGACATGCAATACCAACTCAAGGCAGGCAGCTACTACCTGTACGACATGCGTGAAGCGCCCAGCGCCGTCACGGGTGAGCGCAGGTTCAAGCTCAAAACCGACACCGTTGCCATTGCTTTTGACGTGCACACCGGCAAAGTGCACCAGCACGGCAGCCCCACCCGCATCCAGTCGTGGGCCAACAACACCCGCCGCCGCCTGCGCGCCGCCGGTGCCCAGCAAGAGGCCAATGACATCGTGGTGGTGTCGGGTCCGCTGCCGGTAGACGAGCTCAACAAATGCCTGTGGGTCAGCGGTTACGTGCGCCGCATGTTTTCTCGCTTGGCCACCCTGCCCCACGGCAAGCTGCAGCGCCCGGCAGAGCCATTTCGCAAGGCCGCCTGATTAAGAGGCCACATTCACCATCAAAAAAGGGAGCCAGACGGCTCCCTTTTTTGTGCCCGGTGCAGGCGTTCACAGCGCCAGCACCACCTTCTGCCCCGCCGCGCGCGAGCAGCAAGCCAGCAGACGGGTGTTGGCGGCGCGCTCGGCCTTGGTGAGCACCTTGTCGCGGTGGTCTACCTCGCCAGACACCACGGCCACCTCGCAGGTGCCGCACAGGCCTTCGCCGCAGTCGCAGGGCACGTCCACCCCCGCCGCCTGCAGTGCCTGCAGCAAGGTGCGGTCGGGCGGCACCGTCACCTCCAGGCCAGAGTCTTTCAGCACGGCGACAAAAGCGTGCTCCTTGTCGGGCTGCAGGCCCAAGCCTTCGCCACTGAAGTGCTCGTAGTGCAGCACCTGTTCGGGCCACTCGGCGCCCAGGGCTTCCAGCTCGTCAATCAGGCGGTTGGGGCCGCAGGCGTACACCCGGTGATTGGCCTGCACGCCCGCCACCACGGTAGGCAGGTGCAGGCGCCCGCCCTCGTCCTTCACATGCAGGATGAGGGCCGGGCCATGGCCCTGAAGCGCGCGCGGCAGCAGGGCCATCTGGGCGCGGCTGCGGCCTGCGTAGTGCAGCACATACGGCTTGCCCAGGCGCTGCAGCCGGTCGGCCATGGCCAGCATGGGGGTGATGCCGATGCCTGCGGCAATCAGCACATAGTGGTCCGCCGTTTCATCCAGCCGGAACAGGTTCTTGGGGCCTGCCAGTTGCACGGTGTCGCCGGGCTGCAACTGGTCGCAGAAGTGGCGCGATCCCCCGCGCCCCTCGGCCTCGCGCTGGATCACAACCTGCAGGTGCTGGCGGTCGTCTGCCGCGCCGCACAGCGAATATTTGCGGCGAAAGCCGCCGGCCACCACATCCACATGCGCGCCGGCAGACCAGGCAGGCAGCGCGGCCCCCTGCGGGTCGGCAAACACCAGGCGAAAGGCACTGTCGCCCTCGGGCTGCTTGTCTTTCAGCACCACGGTGCGGGTGATCGAGTCCTTGGCGGGCGGGCCGATGTAGAACGGCACCGGCTCGGGCGCATGCTCAGGCGCTGAATAGGCTTGCAAACGCTCGGGGTTGCGGGCCGGGTCCCACTCCACCCACAGCCGCGCCGGGCCGCGGAACGAGGTGTTGGAGAGGTATTCCTGCGGCTGCCCCTCCACCAGGCGCATGTGCGGCAGGCGGCGCACAAACTCCTCCAGAAACACGCGCATCTGCAGGCGGCCAATGTTCTTGCCCATGCACTGGTGCGCGCCGTAGCCAAAGGTCAGGTGCTCCACCGCTGCTTCGCGGTACACATCGACCTCGTCGGGGTTTTCAAAATGGCGCGGGTCGAAGTTGGCCGAGGCCTGCACCAGCAGCAGCTTGCTGCCCTTGGGGATGGGCACGCCGCCCACCACGGCATCGGCGGTGGCCTGGCGCCGCCACGCAATGATGGAGCCTGCCACGCGCAGGCATTCTTCCACTGCGTTGGGGATGAGCGCCGGGTTGGCGCAGATGTCTTCCCACGCCTTGCGGTGCGACAGCAGCGTGAGGAACGCATTGGCCGTGGCGTTGGAGGTGGTTTCGTGCGCCGCCGCCAGGATGGCCATCATCATCGAGCGCAGGTACGACTCGGGCACCACGTCGGGGTGCTTCAGGTGCTGGCGAATGGTTTCGTACATCCAGCCCTCGCCATCGGGCTGGGCGCGCATGGTGTCCAGAATCTGCTGCGCGGTCTGCCAGAAGCGGCCCACGTTCTCGGCAATCTCCAGCTGCTCCTGCGGCGTGGGCCGGCCCCAGGTGTTGAGCGTGTGCGCCACAGCAAACTGCCGCAACTGCTCGGCCCCCTCGTCGGGCACACCCAGAAACTTCAGGGCGATGTTCAGTGGAATCTCGTAGAACATCTCGGCCACCAGGTCGGCCCGGCCCTGGTTCACGAAGCGGTCCATGTACTGCCGCGCCAGGTCGCGCACCATGGGTTCCAGGGTGATGAGGCGCTCGGGCAGGAAGGCGTCCATCAGCAGGCGGCGGCGCTCCATGTGGTCGGGCTCGTCCTCGTTGACCATGGTGCGGTTCATGGCAAAGCCATAGCGCTGCAGGATGGACATCACCTCGGGCGTGGCCGGGGTGATCTTTTCGAGCGCGATGGAGGGCGAAAACAGCAGGTTGTCGCGGAACACGGCCTTTACGTCTTCGTAGCGCGTCACCACCCAGTAGCCCAGCTGCGGGCTGAAAAATACGGGTTCTTGCTCGCGCGCCCAGCGCAGGTACTCGGCAGGCGCCTGCATGTAGGCGGGCTCGAAGGGATTGAACGCCGCCGCGTTGGCACTGACCGGGCAGCCACCAGGCGTGGCGGCCTGGGCAAAACTGCGGTGGTCTACGGGGCAGCGCCCCATGGCGGGGGCCGAAGGGATGGCGTTGGTGGCTGGGGTCGGAGCACTCATGGAGCGGATGGTATTAACCGAAATCAATTTACGCAATGCGTAATTTCCCTTCGATTTCCATCCATCCAGCCCGCCAGCGCGGAGTTCAACCGCTCAGGCAGGCGGTGCGTACCCCATGGCGGCGCTGATGGCGGCCGCTTCTTCCAC
This sequence comes from Acidovorax sp. IB03, assembly GCF_016406015.1. Lineage (NCBI taxonomy): Bacteria > Pseudomonadati > Pseudomonadota > Betaproteobacteria > Burkholderiales > Comamonadaceae > Acidovorax > Acidovorax sp. IB03. The sequence goes on from NZ_JAEFCH010000011.1 coordinate 99,835, forward strand.
CACCCGGGGGCAGATGCTTCCGCCAGGGCGGGCGTCAAAGCCGTTGCTGGCACCCAGCGCCGTGAGCACCGCGCTCACATGGCCCCGGGCATCGAACACCGGGGCCGCCACCGCACTGATGCCTGCCAGCAGCGTGTCGCGCACGATGGCGCAGCCCTGGCCAAGCACCTGCTGGCGCAGCCCCTGCACCGGGTCGCTGCCGCCCACCAGGGAGCGTTGCTCGGGCGTGGCGGCCTCGTACTCGGCCCGGGCCGTGGCCTGCAAGGCTTCATCGTCTGAAAAGGCCAGGAACGCCTGCCCCGATGCAGACCACAGCAGCGGTAGCACCGAGCCGGGGCGGATGTTGACGGTGACGGGCAGCGAGGGCTCTTCCATGCGCATCACTGTGGGGCCCATGTTGCCCATGACAGCGATGAAACAGGTCACCCGCAGCGATTCCCGCAGGCGCAGCAAGGCGCTTTCGCCCATGCGCACCGGGTCGCACTGGCGCAGGGCTGCTAGGCCAATGCGCACCGCCTCGGGCCCCAGGTGGTAGTGCTGCGTGGCGGGGTGCTGCGCCACCAGCCCCTCGGATGTGAGGCTGGACAGGTAGCGGTGCACCTTGGCGGCGTTTTCGCCCGCTTCGGCCGCAATGGCCGTGAGGCTGGCCGCGCCCCCCAGCCGCGCCAGCGCTTTCAGGATGGTCATGCCGGTTTCGGCCGACTGCACGCGTTGGCGGCGCTTGCCGCCGTCTGACGGGAGGGAGGAGGAGTTTTCCATGATCCAGATCACAGGGTTATCACGACTGAATGATTACGCATTGCGTAATATCATTGCAAACAATAAATCCATTCAAGGAGCCAACATGCTGAACCGCCGCTGCGCCACCGGCCTGATCACTGCCATCGCCCTGCTGGGGGGAACCGTGGCCGCCCACGCCCAGAGCTACCCCGCCAAGCCCATTCGCTGGGTGGTGCCCTACCCTGCGGGCGGTGGCTCGGACTTTTTGGCGCGCACCATCGGCCAGCAACTATCGCAGCAGATCAGCCAGCCCGTGACGGTGGACAACAAACCCGGCGGAAACACCGCCATTGCGGCGTCAGAAGTGGCCCGCTCGGCGGCAGACGGCTACACGATCTTATCGGCCGACAACGGCACCATGGTGTTCAACACCGCGCTGTACTCCAAACTCACCTACAACCCCGAAAAAGACCTGACCCCCGTCACGCTGATGGGGCGCTTCCCCATGATCCTGGTGGTGGGCCCGAACTCGGATGTGAAGGACGCCAAGGACTTCGTGGCCAAGGCCAAGGCCGCCCCCGGCAAGATCAGCTACGGCTCGGCCGGTGCGGGCAGCCCGCACCACCTGGCCATGGAACTGCTCAAGGTGCAAGGCGGTCTGCACATGGTGCACATCCCCTACCGCGGCGCAGCTCCCGCCCTCACCGACCTGGCCGGCGGGCAAGTAGCCGCCATGATGGTGGACTTGGCTGCTGGCGCAGGCTTCATCAAGGGTGGCAAAGTGCGCCCGCTGGCGGTGGCCAACCCCACCCGCCTGCCCCAGTTGCCTGACGTGCCCACCTTTGCCGAACTGGGCATCAAGGGCGTGGAAGCCTCGGCCCAGGTGGGTATCGTGGCGCCCGCCAACACGCCGGCCGACACCGTCGCTGCCCTGCAAAAGCAGGTGGCCACGGCCATCCAGCAACCGGCCATCCGCCAAAAGCTGATTGATTTCGGCATTGAGCCTGTGGGCAGCACGCCCCAGCAATATGCCGAGCTGATCCGCACCGAAGTGCAGCGATGGCACCAACTGATTCGCGAGCAGAAGATATCGCTGGATTGAAAGGGGCGAACGCCCCCACCATGCAAAAAGGCCGCAACGCGGCCTTTTTTCTTTGGCGGTGCGCTGACTTGCAATCAGTCATCGCCCTCCACGTCACCGTCCACCAACGCATCCTGCAGATGCTTGACGATGGTGACCGGCACCGCACAGGCACGCGCCACCTCTTGCGACACAGAGCCCAGCAGCGCACTGCTGAGCGCCCCATGGCCCTTGGCGCCGATGACCACCATGTCTGCGCCATTGCGCTCGGCCATGTCCACCAGCGTGTGGGCGGGGTCGCCCAGGCCAATGTCGGTTTCATAGGCCACACCAGCCGCCTCCAGCAAGGCCCGGGCGGGCGCCAGCAGGTGCTCACCGGCTTCCACGCTGGCTGCAGCGATCAGGCCGGGGTCCCGGCTGGTCACCAGCTCGTACAGCGATGCAGGCTCTTGCACATGGGCCAGCACCACCGTGGCCTGCAGCCCCTGCTGCAGCCATTGCAGCGTGTGCCGCACACCGTCGAGCGACAACTCCGAACCATCCACGGCCACCAGAATCTTGAGCATGTTGTTCTCCTTGCGGGTTACTGACCAGACCAGTGTAGTCACCCCTGCGGGCTGCACCAGCACCTTGCGCAAAGGTCCTCCAAAAACAGGCCGGGGCGGTGTCTGGGACAATCCCGCCCATGCTTCAGTTCGACCTTCTCAAAACAGACCCCTCCAGCCACGCGCGGCGCGGCAAGCTCACGCTCAACCACGGCGTGGTGCAGACCCCCATCTTCATGCCCGTGGGCACCTATGGCACCGTCAAGGGCGTGATGCCGCAAAGCCTGCACGACATGGGCGCGCAGATCATTCTGGGCAACACCTTCCACCTGTGGATGCGCCCCGGCCTGGACGTGATGCAGAGCTTTGGCGGCCTGCACGGCTTTGAGAAGTGGGACAAGCCCATCCTCACCGACTCGGGCGGCTTTCAGGTGTGGAGCCTGGGCGCCATGCGCAAGATCACCGAAGAAGGCGTGCACTTTGCCAGCCCCGTCAACGGAGACAAGCTCTTCATGTCGCCCGAGGTGAGCATGCAGATCCAGACCACGCTCAACTCCGACATCGTGATGCAGCTCGACGAGTGCACACCCTACGAAACCAAGGGCCACTTGACCACCGAGGCCGAAGCGCGCAAGAGCATGGAAATGAGCCTGCGCTGGGCCAAACGATCCAAGGACGAATTCGAGCGCCTGGGCAACCCCAATGCGTTGTTCGGCATCGTGCAGGGCGGCATGTACAAGAACCTGCGCCAGGAATCGCTCGAAGCCCTGGTGGCCATGGACTTCCCCGGCTACGCCGTGGGCGGCGTGAGCGTGGGCGAGCCCAAGGACGAGATGCTGGACATCATGGCCCACACGCCCCACCGCCTGCCTGCCCACAAGCCGCGCTACCTGATGGGCGTGGGCACGCCCGAAGACCTGGTGCAGGGCGTGGCCGAAGGTGTGGACATGTTTGACTGCGTGATGCCCACGCGCAACGCACGCAACGGCACCATCTTCACCCGCTACGGCGACCTGAAGATCCGCAACGCCCGCCACAAGGCCGACCACCTGCCGCTCGATACCAGCTGCACCTGCCACGCCTGCGCGGGCAAGGACGGCGTGGCGTGGGACCAGGGCGGGCGCGGCGGTTTCTCGCGTGCCTACCTGCACCACCTGGACCGTTGCAGCGAAATGCTGGGCCCCATGCTCACCACCATCCACAACCTGCACTACTACCTGAACCTGATGCGCGAAGTGCGCGAGGCGCTGGACGCGGGCACCTTCAGCCAGTTCCGCGCCCAGTTCAAGGCCGACCGGGCCCGGGGCGTGTAAGCCCGGCCCCGGGAACCTGGGGCCCCCAATCCCCCCTGGGCAGCAATGCCCAGCCCCCGAAACCATAATGCGGCTGCTGGAGTTCACCCACTGGAGCACGCCGCTGTGACTGTTTCGCCTTCTCCCGTTTCTCCCGTTCCTCCCGCCTCCCCCGCCATGCATGTGCTGGTCACCGGCGGCACCGGCTTCATCGGCTCCGCGCTGGTCCAGCAGCTGCTGGCCACCGGCCACCGCGTGACGGTGCTCAGCCGCAAGCCCGCCAGCGCCCAGGCCCTGTTCCAGGGCCGCGTGCAGGCCGTGCGCAGTGCCAACGACCTGCCTTCCGACGCCCGCTTTGACGCCATCGTGAACCTGGCAGGCGCCCCCGTGGTGGGCCCGCCGTGGACGGCGGGGCGGCGGCAGGTGCTGCTGGACAGCCGCGTGGGCGTGACCGAATCCTTGCTGGCCTGGCTGCAACGCGCCACGCACCGCCCGGCGGTGTGGGTGCAGGCATCGGCCATCGGCTTTTATGGCGTGCGCCCGCCGCACGAAGTGCTGACCGAAACCAGTGCTGCAGGCGGTGGCTTCATGTCCGAACTGTGCGTGCGCTGGGAAGCGGCTGCGGCCAAGGCCCAGGCGCTGGGCGTGCGCCAGGTGGTGCTGCGCCTGGGCGTGGTGCTGGGCCCCGGCGGCGCACTGCCGCCCCTGCTGCTGCCGATTCGCCTGGGTGTGGGCGGGCGCATGGGCAGCGGTCAGCAGGTGATGAGCTGGATCCACCGCGACGATGTGCTGGCGCTCATTCACGCAGCGCTGCGCGACCCGCAGATGCACGGCATCTACAACGCCACCGCCCCCGAGACCATTGCACAGGCCACCTTTGTGGCCACCGCAGGCAAGCTGCTGCGCCGCCCCGTGTGGCTGCCGGTGCCCGCAACGCCGCTGCGCTGGGCCATGGGCGAAATGGCCCAGTTGTTTGTGGACGGGCAAAACGTGGTGCCTGCGCGGCTGCAGCAGCAGGGCTTTGCCTTCAAGTACCCCACGCTGGAACAGGCGCTGCGCGATCTGGTGTAGCACATGGGCCCTGGATTGCTATGCAAAACATAGCTTCTGGCGCTTACCCCGCCTGCCCTAGAGGCTATTTTCATCAAAAAAACGCACACTGCCTGCGCGCTGCGTTCATGCGGGCTTGCATTCAGCCAGATCACCGGGCGGGCAGCCGCAGACCAGGCGAACCGACGACGCAACAGCACACCCGTATCAGAGGGCTCCGAGCACCTGGGCCTGCAGCACGCGGCACTGGCTCGCGGGCGCAGGCAGTTCGGCACTGCGGTGGCTGGAGCCATCGCGCAGCACCACGCGCAGATAGCAAGGCCGGCCGGGCTTGCCCCAGCCCACCAGCACGGTCTGCACCTGGTCTCGCGGCACGCGCACCGGCAGTTGCCACGAGCCAGCGTAGCGCAGCTCCAGCCCTGCCCCATTCACCTGCAATTGCACGAACCGGCCCCAGGTGCTGACATACACCGTGCCCACGGCCAGGCACAGGGCCAGCGCGTACCCCACAGCCACCCAGCGCAAGCGCAGCGGCGTGGCCAAATGGCGGCCCCCTGCGTAGGCCGCGATGGCCATGGCCGACACGGCGAACACCATGGCGGTCAAGCCCGTGCCGAAGCCTTCCTGCACCTGCGCTGCCGTGGCAAATTCCATGTTCATGGCGAAGGCTCCGGCCGCACACTGCGCAAAGCACTCAGCCCATCACTATATTTTTCATAGCTGGCAGCGCTTATTCCCCTTGGGTTTAAATCGCTTTTCACCCTCAAACCAGCCCTGGTTCGCACGGTGTGCGCCACCACCTCGTCAGGCCTCGCTGGCCAGGCGCAGCTTGGCGCTGGTGCCACAGGCGTGGCAAAAGTGGGCGAAGGCGCTCTTGCGGGTGGTGCACTGGCCGCACCGGTCAAACAGGCCAATGCCGCAGTGGGGGCAGAAGTCGATGGTTTCGTTCTTCAGGTCGACCGGGCGCTCGCAGCCGGGGCACACGTTCTTGGCCAGGCGGGCCAGGGCCACGTCGTAGCTGAGTTCTTCGCGGCGCTGGGCATCGGGCATGGCTTCGGCCAGCTTCTGGCGCTCCAGGTAGCGGTTCAGGGCCAGGATGGCATAGCGCCCCACCAGCACCGTGATGCCAATGCCCACCACATAGCGCACATAGCCCCCGTAGCTGGGCAGGTAGGGCACCAACTCCACGAAGAAGGCAAACAGCGCAAAGAAGATGAAGCCCCACACAAACGGCCAGTAGGTGCTGTGGCGCTTTTTGGCAAACAACCAGCCTGCGGCCACGAGCAAAGGCAGCGTGAGCGCCAGGCGGTACAGGAACACGCGCAGCTCCAGCTTGCGGCGCTCTTGCTGCAGGCGCGTGTAGCCGTCGGCCTCCAAATCGCTCAGCTGCCTTTGAGTGGCAGCTGCCGTCTGGCGGGCGTCCAGCGCGGCCTGCTGCTGGGCCTCCACGGCGCGCAGGGCCTGGCGTTCGGCCTGCTTGAGCAGGTCCAGCTTGCGCGTGCGCTCCAGCACCTCGGGGTCGTGGTCGGCGCGCTCGGTCACGCGGCGGGTGGCCAGCCAGTTGTTGAAGGTTTCGCGCTCGGCCTGGTTGTCGCTCATAGCCTTGCGGTGCTGCAGTTGCGCCTGTTCCAGCGCAGTCTGCGCGTCCTGCTCGGCGTCGCGCTGGGCGCGGATGGTGTCGCGCAACGCGCGGGCCTGGGCCTTGTCGAGAAAATCATCGACCTGCAGCGGGCGTTCCACCTTGGGCAGATCGCCCACGATGGTGCCGCCCAGGCCAATCAAAAAGCTGGCGAACACCACCGCCACCAGCCACAGACCACGCCGAAACCACTTCTCTGACAAACGCAAGGCTTTGCTCATGGTTGCTTCTCCCGTTGATAGTTGCTATTTTTTTTATAGCTTACAGCGCTTACCAGACAAGCGCTATAAGCCATTTTTACTCATTGCTTCTGATACAGCACCGTGAAGGGGGCCGCCGCCAGCTGGGTGCGCTGCATCCAGGCCAGCACCGAATCCACCGTCACGGTCTCGATGCGGTCCGAATAGCGCTTGTCGCTGGGGTGGTCGTCAAACGCGATGTTGGCAGACCCCACGCGCCCACCCAGCCGGGTCAGCGGCCCCAGCCGCAGGGTGGTGGGCTCGTAACCCTTGAACCGCAGCCAGGCCTGGGCCTGCTCGCGGGTGCGGATGGTGGTGGGCTCCATCGCCGCAGCCAGCGTCTCAATCGCCCACTGGTTGGATTGCTGGTACTTCTGCCCCCACACATAGCTGACCATGCTGTAGTGCGGCGTGTGCAGCGCCTTGGCGCGGGCGTTCTCAGTAAGCACGGGCCACAGCTGCGCCTGCACGGCGGCGCTGGGCACGGCCACCACGGCTTCAAAACGCCACAGGTCGTCCAGAAAAAACTCGCCCAGGCCCTGCCGGTACACATGACCCAGGGCCGTGCCGCAGTCGTTGAGCTTGTGCGTCACGCGCCACGGGCCTTCGGGCGTTTTGTAAGCCCAGCCCAGGTGCGAATAGCGCAGGCCGTACTTGCCCAGGTCTTGCCCGGCGCGGCCAAGCAGCACCACCTTGGCGCCGCTGCGCGCGTGCTCGGCGTCCAGCGCCTGCGAGGTCTGCGCGGCCAGCGCCATGCCACGCTCCACCACCTGGGGCGTGGGCTTTTTCGCCTCGCACGATCGACCCGCGTGGGCCGGGGCCGATACCAACACTGCGGCGACCGCCAGCGTCGCACACCCGCAGCACATCCAAGGGGCGCGAACCAAGTGAGGGATGCCAAGCAAGGGCCTAGGCCGGCCGCACCGCCCCGCAGCAAGGGCATCGTCTCCCTTCCCGCGCGCAGCGCGAGAGAAGGGAGAAGCCGCGCAGCGGCTCAGAGGGATGTACTTCATCATCACAGACGTTCGTTGTGCAGCAAGGCACGGCCCAGGGCATTGGGCACAAAGGCCAAGGCCTCGCCCGCCACCGACAGAATCACCCCGGTGCCGATGACACTGCAGGTCACCACCGTGCCCACGGCATGCACGGATGCGCCCACGCCGCGCCCGGCCACCTCCACACTCACCTGCGCGCCGTCTGATGCGCGCTCCAGCAGGTAGACAGTGCCGATGGCCGAGCCTTCCACCGCCTTCACCGAAAGAACAGCACCCGTGGCCGACAACGCCACCGGCAGGGCCACGGCAGCACCAGCCACCGCCGAGCCCGCACCCGCCACACCCACCACCGAAGCCACCGGCAGCAAAGACAGCACGGCAGAGGCTTCGCTGTGCGCATGGGCTGGCGCTGCGGCCAGCGAACCCCACACACCGGCAGCCACACACAGGCCTGCCACGGCTTTTTTCAACAATGCAATACGCATGAATGACTCCTTAGCAATCAGAACAAAAGGGAGGGAAGCTGGGCTCCGGCGTTCAATCGGCGCTCTGGGCTGCGGCATGGGCCGCTTCGCGCCGGCCTTGCAGGCGGGCTTCCATCAGGTCGACCTCGTAGCGGTCGCGCAGCATCTTGGCCAGCGTGAAAGCCGATGTGATGAGGTACAGCCAGCTCACACCCAAGAAGGCCTTGTAGGTGACGTTGATCTCCATGCCCACCAGGCCCCAGCCGGTCAGGCCCATGGCCACCGCAAAGCCGCCCCACACCACCAGCTTCCACAGCGGGGTATCGCTCGCGCCGCGCCGGGCGCTCTGGTTGTCACGCACAAACTTGGACAGCATGAACGTGGCCGAAAGGCAGAACACGTAGCCCATCACCATGAACACTTTTTCCAGGTCAGCGCCTGGCAGCCAGGCCAGCCCCACGGCACACAGGAACACCGCGATGCCGAAGGAAATCCAGACCTGCATTTGCCATGCACGGGTGTCGCGAAGAACAACGATGGGAGAAGCAGACATTGCGTTGGTGCCCGCAGGGGGCCTTGGTTGAACACGGACTGGATCGTGCCGCCCGTGGCCCAACATCGAGGCAAAAAGAACAGCACAGTTCTCACGCATCAGCCAAAAAGTACCGTTATTCGATACTTTTCAAGCGACAGCGCGGCAAAAACTGGCCCCCACCGCCCCGCACGTATGCGACAGACAACCGCCCTGCCCGCCCAGACAATGCGCCACCCACCTGCCGGGCCTGCGGCCCCCTTGGCACCACACCGGCAACCCCTGCGCTTTTTGGAGTTTGAACTGCATGAACAAGCCTTTTGATCTGGTCGTCCACGGTGCCACCGGCTTTACCGGCCGCCTGGTCGTTGAATACCTGCTGCAACGCTACCCCGCAGGCAGCGGCCTGCGCTGGGCCATGGGCGGGCGCAATGCCGACAAGCTGGCCGCTGTGCGCGACGAGCTGGGCGCACCAGCCGACACCCCCCTGGTGGTGACCGACACCACCAACCCCGCCAGCCTGCAAGCGCTGATGAACGCCACGCGCCTGGTGCTGACCACCGTGGGCCCGTACCAGCTGTATGGCAACGAACTGGTGGCCGCCTGCGCCGCCAGCGGTGTGGACTGTGTGGACCTGTGTGGCGAGCCCGCCTGGATGCGCCAGATGATCGACGCGCACGAAGCCACCGCGAAGGCCAGCGGCGCGCGCATCGTGTTCTCGTGCGGGTTTGACTCCATCCCGTTCGACCTGGGCGTATTCATGCTGCAAAAGGAATTTGCCCAGCGCTTTGGCCATGCCGCCCCCCGCGTGCGCGGCCGCGTGCGCAAGATGAAGGGCACCTTCTCAGGTGGCACCGCCGCCAGCCTCAAAGCCACCATGGCTGCAGCCGCCAGCCAGCCCGGTGTGCTCGATCTGCTGAAAAACCCCTTCTCGCTCACGCCCGGGTTTGAAGGCCCGCGCCAGCCCTCGGGCCACAAGCCCATGGTGGACGAAGCCCTGGGCGATGGGGTGTGGGTGGCACCGTTTGTGATGGCGGCCATCAACACGCGCAACGTGCACCGCTCCAACCTGCTGCTCAAGCACGCCTACGGCACCGACTTTGTGTACGACGAAATGCTGGTCACCGGCCCGGGCGAGAAGGGTGAAGCCATCGCCAACGCGGTGGCGGGCGACAAGTCGCTCGGCTCCGACAAAGGCCCCAAGCCCGGCGAAGGCCCCTCGCGCGAGGAGCGCGAGAACGGCTTTTACGACGTGCTGTTCCTCGGCACCGACACCGAAGGCCACAGCCTGCGCGTGAGCGTGAAGGGCGACCGCGACCCCGGCTACGGCTCCACCTCCAAGATGATTGCCGAGGCGGCGGTGTGCCTGCTGCAGGACGCTGCCAGCACCCCCGGTGGCATCTGGACCACGGCGCCTGCACTGGGCGACAAGCTGATCGCACGACTGCAGGCCAATGCGGGACTGACGTTCGCAGTCGAAGCCTGAACGCAGGCCAAACGCGAGCCTTGTCGGTGCTTGCCTTCTGCGCGTGGGTACCGGATTGGCAACATGCCGTGCGGCAGCCCACAATGCAGGTCCACACCACCTGCTGCTCATGAACGCCCCACTCACCCCTCGCGATCTGTCCCTGGCCCTTCTGGTCATCCTGGTGTGGGGGCTGAACTTTGCGGTCATCAAGGTCGGGGTGGCCGATATGCCGCCCCTTCTGCTGGGCGCGCTGCGCTACCTCTTGGCTGCGTTTCCAGCGCTGCTGTTCGTCAAGCCGCCCAAGGTCCCCTTGCGCCTGTACCTTCTGTACGGCATGACGATGGCCGTGGCCCAGTTTGCGCTGCTGTTCACAGCCATCCACATCGGCATGCCTTCGGGCTTGGCATCGCTGGTGCTGCAATCGCAATCGTTCTTCACACTGCTGCTGGCCGTGGTGGTGCTGCGCGAGCAGTGGCAGGGCAATCAGGTGGCCGGCTTGGCGCTGGCAGGGGTGGGGCTGGTGCTGATTGGCAGCGCGCATGGTGCCTCGATGCCACTGGCCGGCTTCGCGCTCACGGTAGCCGCTGCTGCGATGTGGGGCTGCGGCAACCTGGTGACCCGCGCAGTGGGACGGCATGGGCCGATGAACCAGTTTGCCTTCATCGTGTGGTCCAGTGTGGTGGCGCCGCTGCCGTTCGTGGCGCTGTCGCTGCTGCTCGACGGCCCCGCTGCGGTGTGGGCTGCGGTGCAGCACCTGTCGCTGAAATCCATGGCCGCCGTGGCCTACATTGCGTGGATTTCAACCCTGCTGGGTTTTGGGCTGTGGACGTACCTCATGTCGCGCTACCCCGTGAACCGCGTGGCACCCTTCACCCTGCTGGTGCCCGTGGTGGGTCTGACCACCGGCTGGGTGGCGTTCGGCGAGCAGTTGCTGCCCGTGCATTTTGCCGGCGCAGGGCTCTTGATGGCGGGGCTGGTGGTGAACGTGTTCGGCGGCCCGCTGTGGGCTGCCGTGATGGGCCGGCTGCGCGCAGCCCGGTAAGTCCGGCAGGCACTACAGCGCCAGCGGCAGCTCGGTGGTGGAGAGCACGTTGCGCAGCACCATGAACGAGCGCACCTGGCGCACGCCCGGCAGATAGAGCAACTGCTCTGCGTGCAGGCGGTTGAAGCTCTCGCTGTCGCGGGTGCGGATGAGCATGAAGTAGTCGAACTCGCCTGTCACCACATGGCATTCCATGCAGCCGGAGACTTAGGCGGCGGCCTTCTCAAAGGCGGCGAACGATTCGGGCGTGGAACGGTCCAGCACCACGCCAATCATCACCAGCATGCCCGCCCCCACGGCCTGGGGGTTGAGCAGCGCCACCACCCCTTCAATCAGCCCCAGCCGCTTGAGTCGCTCCACGCGCCGCAGGCAGGCGGGCGGGCTCAAATGGACCTTTTCGGCCAGCGCGACGTTGGACAGAGAGGCATCGCGCTGCAACTGCCGCAGGATGGCTTTGTCGGTGCGGTCCAGCTCTGCCGACATATCGACGGGCGGCGCATTCTTGCTACGAACTTTTGTTGCACACATAGTTCATTTTTCAAACTTTTGATGGATTAATCTGCATTTATGAAAACCAAACATCCGAAATTGCATTGATTTTCACAACCATTTGATTCCCGCATTTTCCTACGATGAAGGCACTGCAAGCGCGCTTGCATTCCACCCTTCTTCCACCCGCCTTCACCGACTGGAAAACGCCATGAACCTGCAGAAATTTCCCCGCTACCCGCTGACGTTCGGCCCCTCGCCCATCACACCGCTACCGCGCCTGTCGGCCCACCTGGGCGGCAAGGTGCACCTGTACGCCAAGCGCGAGGACTGCAACAGCGGCCTGGCCTTTGGCGGCAACAAGACGCGCAAGATGGAGTACCTGATTCCCGAAGCCATCGCGGGCGGCTACGACACGCTGGTGTCGATTGGCGGCATCCAGTCCAACCAGACGCGCCAGGTGGCCGCCGTGGCCGCACACCTGGGCATGAAGTGCGTGCTGGTGCAGGAGAACTGGGTGAACTACTCCGATGCGGTGTACGACCGCGTGGGCAACATCGAGATGAGCCGCATCATGGGCGCCGATGTGCGCCTGGATGCTGCGGGCTTTGACATTGGCATCCGCCCCAGCTGGGAACAGGCCATGAACGACGTGAAGAAGGCGGGCGGCAAGCCCTTCCCGATTCCCGCCGGTTGTTCTGAGCACCCCTACGGCGGTCTGGGCTTTGTGGGCTTTGCCGAGGAGGTGCGCCAGCAGGAAAAAGAGCTGGGCTTCCAGTTCGACTACATCGTCGTGTGCTCGGTCACGGGCAGCACGCAGGCGGGCATGGTGGTGGGCTTTGCGGCCGACGGCCGTGCGCGCAAGGTGATTGGTATCGACGCCTCGGCCAAGCCCGAGAAAACCCATGCGCAGATTCTGCGCATTGCCCAGAACACCGCCAAGCTGGTGGAACTGGGACAGGAGATCACCGCCGAAGACGTGGTGCTGGACACGCGCTACGGCGGCCCCGAGTACGGCCTGCCCAATGAAGGAACGCTCGAAGCCATTCGCCTGTGCGCGCGGCAAGAGGGCATGCTCACGGACCCGGTGTACGAAGGCAAGTCCATGCACGGCATGATCGATAGGGTGCGCCGTGGCGAATTCCCCGAAGGCTCTCGCGTGCTGTACGCGCACCTGGGAGGGGTGCCGGCGCTCAACGCCTACAGCTTTCTTTTTCGCAACGGCTGATGCCCCTGCTGCGGCCGGTGATGCCATGGCGCGCATCACCGGGCTGTCGTTGATTTGAGGCGGCCTATCCGGCGCCGCAGGTTTCGTTGGCGTAGTGCGCTCAGGCCTGAAGCAACTGCGCCACGCGCCCGCGCAGCGGCTCGGGCTGCACGTCGCTCGCGGCCACGGGGGCGCCCACATTCAGGCCCACACGGCTGAACATGCCCCGGCGGAAGGGGCGCACCATGGCCGTGCCGCGCTCGATGCGGCTGAAGTACGAGCCCCACAGGTTGGTCAGTGCCATGGGCACCACAGGCGCCTGAATGCCATCGGCCTGGGCGCGCTCGATGATCTTCATGATGCCGCCCTTGAAGGGCTGCAGCTCGCCGTCCTTGGTGATGCCGCCTTCGGGGAAGATGGCCAGCAGATCGCCCTCGCGCAGCACCTGGGCTGCGCGCTCGAACGCGGCTTCGTAGGTGGCGGGGTCTTCCTTTTGCGGCGCCACCGGAATGGCCTTGGCCAGGCGGAACAGCCAGCCCAGCACCGGCACGCGGAAGATGCGGTGGTCCATCAAAAAGTAGATGGGCCGGGGGCTGGCGGCCATGAGCAGCACGGCATCGACAAAGCTCACATGGTTGCACGCCAGAATGGCCGCGCCGGTGGACGGAATGTGCTCGTCACCCCGCACCTTGAAGCGGTAGATGAAGCGCGACATCACCCAGGCCACAAAGCGCAGCAGGTATTCGGGCACTAGCATGAAGATGTAGAACGCCACCACCGCGTTGGCAATGCCGGTGAACAAAAAGACTTGCGGCACGGTGAAGCCAGCGCCCAGCAAGGCCCCGGCGATGACGGAGCTGCCGATCATGAACAGCGCGTTCAGGATGTTGTTGGCCGCGATGATGCGGGCGCGGTGCGTGGGCTGGCTGCGCATCTGGATCAAGGCGTACATGGGCACGCTGTACAGCCCGGCAAACAGGCTGAGCAGTGCCAGGTCCAGCAGCACACGCCAGTGCTGGGGCTGCGCAAGAAAGGCGGCAGCGCCCATCATCTCGGCGGCGGGCAGGCTGCGGGTGGCGAAGTAAAGATCTACCGCAAACACGCTCATGCCGATGGCGCCCAGCGGCACCAGGCCGATTTCGACATGGCGGCGCGACAGCACCTCGCACAGCAGCGAGCCCACACCAATGCCTACGGAGAACACCACCAGCAGCAGCGAGGCCACTTGCTCGTTGCCGTGCAGCACCTCTTTGGCCAGGGCCGGAAACTGCGACAGGAACACGGCACCAAAGAACCACATCCAGCTGATGCCCAGCAGCGAGCGAAACACCACCACGTTGCCATGCGCCAGCTTGAGGTTGCGCCAGGTTTCGGTGAAGGGGTTCCAGTTGATGACGAGACCAGGGTCGGTGGCCGGGGCCGACGGAATGAACTGCGCCACCAGCCGCCCGGCCAGCGCCAGGGCGATGCAGCCCACGGCCACCGCAGTGTGACCAACGCCGGGCAGAGCCACCAGCAGGCCACCGGCCACCTGGCCCAGCAAGATGGCCACGAAGGTGCCCATCTCCACCATGCCGTTGCCGCCCGTCAGCTCGCGCTCATTCAGCACCTGGGGCATGTAGGCAAACTTGACCGGGCCAAACAGCGTGGAATGCAGCCCCATGAGGAAGGTGCACAGCAGCAGCACCGGCACGTGGTTGGCCACAAAGCCCCAGGCCGCCAGCGCCATGATGGCGATCTCCAGGTTCTTCACGAAGCGGATCATCCGCGTCTTGTCGTACTTGTCGGTGAGCTGGCCCGAGGTGGCCGAGAACAGCAAAAACGGCAGGATGAACAGCGCGCCAATCACCAGCCCCGCCATGGCGGGCGGCAGCCACGACACGCTGAGCTGGTAGGTCACCATCACGGTGAATGCGAACTTGAACAGGTTGTCGTTGGCGGCGCCAGAGAACTGCGTCCAGAAAAACGGGGCAAAGCGGCGCTGGCGCAGCAGGGCAAACTGGTTGGGCTCTTCGTAGGCTGGGAGGGCCAGGGGCGCTGGCTGCGCGGCAGGCTGCCCGTGCTGGGGGGTCATGCGGTTCACTCCTCTTGGCTTTTTTGTGTGGTGGGTTGCTGCATCACGCCCCACGGTGCCCGCCATTCTGCATGGCGCGGCGCGGCATCGGTGCAGCGAGGTAACGACTGTGGTGCAGGCGCGCCATGGCAAACAGCACCGGCAGGGCAGCCCCCGCAGCCATCAGGTGCTTGAACGTGTGGCCTGACACCCATTGGCCGGTGGCCTCGAACACTGCGTGGTCGGCCAGCTCAAAGGCTTTGGCAACGGCATACCAGGCGATCACCGCACCCCACTGCACCACCAGCGCACCATGGCGATGGGGCATGCATGCCAGGGCCAGCACCGCCAGCAGGCCGCCGAACTGCACCACGGCCCAGGGCAGCAGGTTGCCCGTGTGGGCCCATACCAGCACGGCAGTAGGCCCGGCCACCAGCAAGCCCAGCGCGGTGGCCACGCCCGCCCGGGGGCTGATGCGCCCAACCACCGCCAGGCCCAGCAGGCCGGCAAAAGCTGCGGCCATGCCCAGGCGGTCCCACAGCAGACCGGCGTCATCGGGCTGCCAGTGGTACCAGCCGGAGCCCACCGCCGTGAGCACCAGACCACCAAAGAACAGCGCCGCCGTGGCGCGGGTGGCCGGGCACAGCCGCAACGCGCCCAGGCGGCGCAACCACACCAGCCCCCACACCCCTGTCACAGCAAAGGGCAGGTTGCTCAGCACGTCCATCGCACAGGGCAGGCCATGCCAGCCGCGCTGATCGGCAAAGTCGTGCTGGTGCGCGCTGGCGGGCAAAAAGGGGCCCCACACGGCGAAGGCCAGCAGCGCGGCCGCAGCTACCAGCAGGGCCCATTCGGCCGGCTGCAGCGGCAGCCAGCGGCGGGAAGAAGTTTGCAAGGGGTGGACAGCGTTCATGGCGGGGAGCCCTCCTGGGGCGGCAACACAAGATGGGGCGCAGTGTGCAAACGCCGGTGGCTTTTGCCCCGAAAAAGTCGCACACAGGGCTACCCAGGCCACTGCGGGTATCCATAATCGATACCAAGGAGCCCCCCATGAGCACAACCGCCGACCTGGTGATCGCCCTGAAAAAGGAACTGAAGAACGCCCAGATGACCTACGCCGACCTGGCGCAGGCGCTGGGCATGGCCGAGTCCAGCGTCAAGCGCATGCTGGCCAAGGGCGACATGCCGCTGTCGCGCATTGATGCCATCTGCCGCACGCTGGCGCTGGACTTTGCCGACCTGGCCCGCCGCGTGGCCGACGAGCAGCCGCTGCTCAAAGAGCTGACGCAGGAGCAGGAAAAGGCCGTGGTGGCCGACAAAAAACTGCTGCTAATCGCGATCTGTGTGCTGAGCCAGTGGACGCTGGAACAGGTGGTGGCCACCTACCGGCTGACCGAGGCCGAGGGCATCAAGTACCTGGCGCAGCTGGACCGCATCGGCATCATCGAGCTGCGGCCGCTGAACCGCTACCGGCTCAAGCTGGCCAAGACCTTCCGCTGGCGCCCGCACGGGCCGGTGATGCACTACTTTCGCGACAACGCGCTGCTGGACTACTTTGCCGGGGGCTTCGACGGCCCCGGTGAAGGCGTGCTGCTGGTGCACGGCTCCATCAGCCGCGCGCTGGCCCCAGCTTTTCAGGAACGCATGCAGCGCGTGGCGCAAGACTTTGCGCAACAGCACCTGGCCGACCAGAAGCTGCCTTTGCAGGAGCGCGAGGGCTACACCGTGCTGCTGGCCATGCGCAGCTGGGAATTCGAGGCCTTTGCCAGCATGCGCCGCACGGGGGCGTAGGGGCCGGCTGAAACGGAGCGGCTGCGCTGGTGGCACACCAGCGGGTTGATTGCTATGCTTTCAATAGCTGCTACCGCTTACCCATCAAGCGCCAGAGGCCAAATTGGCTTCAAACCACAAGGTGCCCATTGCAAGCGCTGTGGCCCACCTTAAACGCACTGCAGTTCGGCGCAGCCAATGCCACCCAGCTTGGCCATCACCCGGGCACCGGGCGCCACCAGCACAGTGCCGGTGCAGGAGCCGGTGGTGACCCACTGGCCCGCGCGCAGGCCGCCCAGGCTGCGTGCGCCCTCGTTGGCCAGCCAGGTCAGCAGGCGCAGCGGGTCGCCCGCCGGGTTGCCCCAGGCGGGGCGTTGCACGGCCAGGGTGCCATTCACCCACAGGCTGACGGGCACCGACAAGGGCTGTAGGGCCGCCACATCGGCACGACCGCTGCCCACCACCAGCGCACCGTGGCAGGCCTGATCTGCCAGGCGGCTCCACTCGCCCTGCACGCCCCAGGCGGCATAGCGGGTGTCGCACACCTCGATGGCCGCATGGGCCGCGCGCACGGCGGCCAGCACGTCTGCCTCAGAGTAAGGCTGCTCACGGGGCGGCAAGTCGCAGGCCAGTTCGTAGGCCAGCTCTGCCTCCACGCCAATCACGGCGTTGCCTGCCACCGGCAACTCCTGCACCTGCCCCTCGGCGCAGACCCAGACGGTGTCTTGCGTCAGCGCCGCGCGCGCAGGCAGCGCCTGCGGGTTGGCCGCGCCCACCTTCCACCCCACCACCCGGCCGCGCGCCTGCACCACGGCGTCTTGCACCGCATAGGCCTGGGCTGCGTCCTGGGGCCGCAATGCGGCGGGAAGATCCAGCGGGCGGGGCAATTGCCCCAAGCGGGCCTGGGTCAGCACGGCAGCGCTGGCCAACGGATCGAACACAGTGGAGGCAGAAGCAACGGTATCAGGGGACATGGGTCAGTCAACAACGATCTGGAAGCAACCAATCAACCGCCGGATGGGCTGGTCTGCAGGCGCATGGTAAGGCCAGGGCACAGGCAGATGGCCCAGCCCCGGCAATGTGGTCACAGCATCAGGGTGCAGCGCCTGTGGAATGCGCCACAAAACGGGCGACGGCCTGCATGTCTTTTTCGGTCATTTTTTCGGCAAACGAGGGCATGGCGCCAATGCCGTTGCGCAGCGCGCTCAGCACGCGGTTGGCATCGGGCTTGATCTCGTCGAGCACGGGCCCAACCTGGCCTTGCGCGCCCGCCGCCTGCAAGGTGTGGCACACGGCGCACGCTGGCTGCAGGGTCAGAAAAAGCTGCTTGCCGCGCGCCAGCTCGGCAGGGTCAGCTGCCCAGCTGGCGTTGGCAAGACCGGCCAGCGCCAGGGCACAAGCCGCTGGCGCCAGCCGCCGCAAAGGGGTGGGTTGCGCGACCAACTCAGGCCACCGACACCGTGACAGAGTGATCGGCCCAGCTGGCGTTGTTGTAGCCACCCACGTTTTCCTCTCGCTGCTCGGGCTGAACGTTGCCCGCCGTGTCCGTCGCACGGCTGGCCAGCACATGGGTGCCTGCGCCCAGGCGCACCGGCAGCACAAACTGGCGCCAGGCAAACCGCCCCAGGTCCGGCCCGATGAGCTGGGCGGCCTGCCAGGTCTTGCCACCGTCTACCGACACTTCCACGCCCTTGATGCCACGCGTGCCGCCAAAGGCCACGCCATGCACCTGCACCATGCCGGGCTTGAGCGGCCCTTGCTCGGGCAGCGGGCCATTGATCCAGGATTTGACCGTCATCTCCCACACCGAGGGCTGGTCTGGGCTGGCCTTGGCGCCGGGCGGCGTCATGCGGTAACCGTGCTGCATGATGCGCGCCTGCGATTGCGCCTCGGTAAAGGCCAGGCGCTTGATGTACTTGATGTTGTTCACGCCCTGGTAGCCCGGAACGATGAGCCGCAGCGGGCCGCCATGGGCCAGCGAGAGCGGCTCGCCGTTCATCTCCCACGCCAGGATGGCATCTTCCATGGCCTTGATGGGCACCGAGCGTTCCACCAGCACCGTGAGCGGGTCCACGCCTTCGGGCAGCTTCTCGCCGCCCGTGCCCGTCACGTAAGCCATGCCACTGGCCACGCCGCCCAGGGCGGCCACCACGTTGCGCACGGGCACACCGCTCCACACCACGCAGCCGGCGGCACCCACCGTCCAGGGCGTGCCACTGGGCTTGGTGGGGAAGAACCCGCGCCCATTACCCGAACACTGCAGCACCGTGGCCACGGTCTCCAGCCCCAGCGTCTTGAGTTCCGCCAGGGTGATCTCACGCGGGTTCTTGACGCCCTCCACCCGCACCACCCAGGCGTTGCGGTCATCCAGGATGGCGGCATCGGGCGCAGGCAGGTTGTTGCGCACATACAGCTGGCTCGACGGCGTGACCACGCTGGTGCCAAACGCTCCGCGTCGGGTCTCCAGGGTGCTGCTGCTGTGCACGATCAGCGCATTGCCAGCCTTCCAGCCTGCGTAGCCCGGCAGCGGCTTGGGTGCAGCCGCTGCTGCGGCCTGGGCTTGGGCGGCGCCGGTCCAGCTGGCAAGGCCCGCAGCGCTCAGTGCAGCGGCGCTGGCTGCCAGCAGGTGACGACGTGGCAGGGTGGTGGATGGGGTCATGGGTGCACTCCTATGAATGAAGGGACGGTACGCCGGGATTCACGTACGGTTTGCCGCTGCGCGCGCGCAAGTGCCTACGCAAAACGACGCCATTCTGGAGGGCATCACGCGCTGCGGCACAGCTCACTGCGCCGCACTTGTAAGTAACAGAAACAAAGTGCCACTGGTGTTGACAAAGTAGCCGCCTGGCGCATATTTAAGGCAACGCTGATTAAGGTCCACCGTTGAGGGGGGTCAAACGTTATCCGCAGA